>NZ_JBNPON010000018.1:0-51730 GCF_050315195.1 Clostridium sp. SGI.024
GGGAGTATAAATGTAAAATACAGTAGAAACTAAAAAGGCAGGGGCAGGAATTATTACAATGTCCGTATTATATTTATTTGGACAATTGTTTGTCATTCTGGGATCTTTATTTATTATTTTTAGCAAAGACTCTATAATTAGTTATTATGAGAGTATAGGATTAGGTAATGTAGCAACAGGAATAAATATAGCAGAAATGTTTATAACATTGGCTATATCAGTAATTATAGCTATATCAGTAATATTACTTTTGTTTAAAAAGCCTATTGGAGCATATATGTTTATAGGAATAGAAATTTTATCATCTATATATAGAGCAATATCTTCAGGGATAGGTATAGGTTCATTTATAATATTAATTTTCCCAGCTTTAATGATTTTCTTTATTTACAAGAAGAAAGATATATATTTTCCTAAGGAAGAGCTTGAAAATTAATTTATAAAGTTAAAAAAATATATTAATTTATTTTAAATTACATTAATAATAATAAGTAAATTTATAAGTATTAAATTTGGAGCTGTTTTATTCGGCTCCTTTATTGCATGGGGGAGCATATGAAAAAAAAGAAAATAATAATAGTAAGTAGTATATTTATAGTAGCTTTAGGATTAACAATAAGTGGAGCTTTATATGTTAAAAATAAGGCAAAAGTTGTAACTAATAAAGAAAACACTGTTGAGTATTTTACAATAGAAGATACTTCAGGATTAAAATTTAAGGGAAGTAGTATTATAAGTAACGAACAAAGAATAATGTTAGATTCTTCTAAAGGTGAAGTGAATGAAGTGTTTGTTAAAGATGGGCAAATAGTTGAAAAGGATACAGTTCTTTTTAATTATTATAATGAAGTTATTCAAGAACAGGTAGATGAATTGGAGAGGCAAATAAATTCTTTAAATTCTAAAATAGAGAAGGAAAAGGAAAGAGAAAGTAAGGCAGAAGCTTTAAAGAAAGAAGCAGCAGCTATTGCTAGCAATAATGAAAATCCAGCAAATTCAGTTTCAGTAGATCAATTAAATAGTGGTAGTATAATAGAAGAATTAAAAACTAATTTAAATGATGCTATTTCAAAGAGGGATTCATTAAAAGAAAAGGTTGTTAAACCTGTAATAGCAGAAATAAGAGGGAAAGTTTATATAAATAAAGAAGATCCTACAAAGGAATATATGAGAGTAATTTCTGAGGAGCCATTAATAGCAGCACAAGCTTCAGAGTTTGATGTTGATGAACTTAAAGTAGATAGTAAAGTCGATATTAAAATTGTAAGTAACAATAGTAAGGTTACTGGTAAGATAACTAAAATTGATGATATTCCTACTGTGTCAGTTGATCAAAAATCTTCTTTATATACATTTTATGTTAAGCCTGATGAAGGTATAAAAATTGGATTTAGCGTAGAGTTAACAGTAAATCCAGGTGAAATAGTAGTTCCTAAAAGCTCTGTTATAGAAGAGTCAGGAAAATTATATGTAATGTTATCAGAGGGAGAAAATAATAAAAAGGTAGAAATAACAGCTACTCTTAAAGATGATAATTATGTACTTCAAAATGATTCTTTAAAGGTAGGAGATAAAATAATGTTAAATCCTTCAGAAAATAGTAAGGAGGAAGTTTAATATGATAAAACTGAAGGGGATAAATAAATATTATACTTCAGGAGATGAAAAATTACATGCTTTAAAGAATGTAGATTTAGAAATAGAAAAGGGAGAATTCCTAGCTATAATGGGACCATCAGGCTCTGGTAAATCTACTATGATTAAAATATTAGGGCTATTAGATAAGGAATTTGAAGGAGTCTATTTACTTAATGGAAAAGAAATAAAAACCTTAAATGATGATTTACTTAGCAAGTTAAGGAATAAGAGTATAGGCTTTGTTTTTCAAGATTTTAATTTAATAGATAGATTAACTATTAAAGAAAATATAGAGCTTCCTATGTTATATATGGGTAGTGGAATAAAGAAAACAAAGAACAGAGTTAATGAGCTTTTAGATAAAGTGAATTTAAAAGATAAGATTAATAAACATCCAAATCAATTATCAGGTGGACAGCAACAAAGAATATCAATTATTAGATCCTTAGTAAATAATCCTGAGATAATAATAGCAGATGAACCTACAGGTGCTCTAGATAGTAAAACTTCTGAAGAAATAATAGATATATTTAAAGAATTAAATAAAGAAGGAATAACTATTATTTTAATAACTCATGATATAAATGTGGCTAATAAAGCAAATAGAATAGTTAAGATTTTTGATGGAGAACTTAAGGAGGCAGAGAAAAATGCAATTTAAAGTTTTAGTTTTTGCTGCTTTAAGAAATTTAAATAGGAATAAAAAAAGATCTATTTTAACTATGTTAGGTATAATTATTGGTATAACATCAGTTATTGCAATAGTAGCTTTAGGACAAGGATATAAAAATAAAACTATTAAAGAATTCACTGGAGAAAATGATGGAGCAGTTGTACTTATGGCTAATTTCACTCCAGATGATTATATGCAAAATACATCAAATGTGGAGTTTTTCGGAAACAAACATAAAAGTAAGGTTGAAAGCTTAGATTCAGTTGAATCAGTTGAATTTCAATATAATAATAATTCCTTTGGTGAATTAATGGAATTTGAAATAAGAGGGAAAAAGATTAATTCCTTAGTTAAGGCAGTAGATGATTTTAGTACTGAAGAAGAAGCCTTTGGAAGAAATTTGAAAGAAAATGATAACTTACTTAAGAGCAGAGTAATATTTATGTCAGAGCAAGCATTAAAAAATAGTTTTGATGATGTAGAACCATTAATAGGGGGAATAGCTAGTATTAATGGAATATCCTTTGAAATAGTAGGTATAAAAAAGGCACCACCAGAAGATGAAGTAAGTTTTTTTAATATGGGTGGAGATGTAAAAATTCCTAAGGAAACTTATGATAAATATTTTTCTAGTATTAAAAAAGTAGTTGGTTTAACTATTACTTTAAAAAAAGATAAAGATGTTAAAGCTAGCATGAAAGAAATAGAAAATACATTAAATTCAATTGAAGGTAATAAAATAGAAGGTAAATATGAAATTATAGATACTAGTGGAATAGTAAATTTATTAGGTGGAGTACTTAATACTATAACTACATTTATTGCTTCTGTAGCAGGAATTTCTTTATTTATTGCAAGTATAGGTCTTATGAATATGATGTACACAGCAGTTTCTGAAAGAACTAAGGAAATAGGTATAAAAAGAGCTCTTGGAGCAAGAAAAAGAGATATAAAAAGAGAGTTTCTAATAGAAGGAATATTAATTACTATAGTAGGTGGAATAATAGGATATATTTTAGGAATAATAGTTGCTAATATAATATCAGTATTCTTAAAATTAGTAATTACACCAAACTTATTTACAGGTTTATTAGCGGTAGTAATTTCAATTGTAATAGGACTTGCCTCAAGCTTTATTCCAGCAAGAAAGGCTGCTAATGCCAATACTATAGATATATTAAAATAGAACTTATATTTGTTGCAATTGTGGATATGTAGAAGAATGGATAGATAGTAAAGAGGATATAAGGAGATTAGAAGAAAAATATAATAAATAATATATAAGAAAATAGATTTTCATTAGGGAAAATTTATTTTCTTTTTTTATATCTAAAAAAAGACATTATATTAGATATGGTACGTTATATATTTATTTATTAATACTAAGATTAGATATTTTAATTATTTTAAGGAATAGTAGGAATATAAATCAAAAATTTTGTATATTTTAGAGTAATAGTATTGTTGTATATAAAATTTTTATTATAGGAACTAGATATATAAGATTTTTAAAATAAAAACATAATAGTAAATATTATGCAACTAAATTTTAAAAAGTTCATAAAAAATTAACAAAATTATTGAATATCACACAAATAGAATATAAAATTAAATAGAAAATATTTTTAACTATTTTATTATGAGGAGGAGTTTTATGAGAAAGAAAGGTATAAGATGTTATCGTTTACCTAAATTTCTAAGTTTAATAGTCGGAATATTCTTACTATTTGGCATGCAATCTATTAAAATTCAAGCTAGTACTACTAGCACTACTATTACTAATATCTATATGGACAAAGATATTAAGATGAATATTGACGGAAAAGAGGTAACAGGAAAACTTAAGAACAAAATAATAAGATTAGTTGATGTTAAAGATAAGACAAGATATTTTACTAAGACAATAGGAAATGAAATTTCTAGAGTTTATGATGGCACATATGATATTTATGATTTAACAGAGAAGAGAATTACTTCTACATCTCATTATGGATTAAAACCAAGTGGCACTATTTCAGCAAGTAATGGAGTTGTGACTAGTGAGACTGCTAGAATGAATTATTATAATGTAACATTCTATAAAGATATTAATGATACTACTAAACTTGTAGAAAAAGAAGTTGTTGCAGGTAATAAAGTATCACAACCAACTGATCCTTCAAAAGATAAACATACTTTTATTGGTTGGGTAGATAAAGATGGAAATGCATTTAATTTTGATAAAGCAATTGAAGGAACTACAGAAGTTTATGCTAAATGGGAAAAGAAATATGCAATTTTAGTTGTTGCTGGACAATCAAATGCTGTAGGATATGATGAGTCTGATGTTATAGATGAATCTTCTAAATTATATGAAGTGAATCCAAGAGTTAATCAATTAGGCCTATATGGTGATGATAACTTAAAAATAATTCCTTTAACTGAAACAGCTCAAAATTTTCAAGATATGAGAAGGATTGAAGCAAAAGGTATTCAATTACCTTTAGGAAATCTTTTATTAAATTATATTCCTGAAGATTATAAAATCGTTATAATTCCAGCTGCTTATGGAGGTACAGGCTTTACAACAAGTGCATCATTTGGACAATATGATCCAGTTGCTAAAAAGCCTATTAGTATAGATAAGGGATTAAGATGGGGAGTAACATCAGCTTATTATGAGACAATTAAAGGTCGTATAGGACATCTATTGGACTTAAATCCAGATAATTATTATATTGGAACTGTTTGGTGTCAAGGTGAACATGATGGAGCTAATCCAAGTGGTCATAAAACAGCATTTGAAGCTATGACAAATGACTTTTTTGCATACTTTAATGCAAATTATCCTAATCGTGTAGGTATAGATGGTGGAACATGGAGTAAAGATCAATGGTTTATCTATGAATCAGTACCATACTGGACAACTGTAGGTAAACATGATAAGGCTACAGGAGTTAAACAAATATTTGAAAATTATAAAGCGTGGAGCACAAATACTTATGTTGACATTGACTTTGGTGAAGATTCTAGACTTTTCACAAACGAAACAAATGGTGCAACAAAAGGTACAATTTATAGCACATCTGGAACACCAGCAACGCATTATGGAAATGGTGCATTTGCTAAATTAGTAGCTCCTAAAGTGATAGAAAAAATGGAAGAATCAGGAGTTATATCTAAAATTCAAAAGTAAAATTACAATAGATAGTAATTTGATATAGTAAATATGATATATAATTAATTTTATAATTATAGAAATTTAATAATTATATTTATATAAAACCAAAATTATTTATATAAATATACAACATTAATCCTTTTAAATAGAAAGTATCAAAAATATTCTTTATAAGAATATAAAAATTTCTATTTAAAGGGATTTTAATTTTTATATGTAAATTGAAAATAATGAAGCTTTAACTATATTTATTTAATTTATTTAAAGAAAATAAGAAAATCTTAAGGAATTGTTAATGTAAATTTCCATTATTTAGTCTAGAATAAAATATATAATAATGCAATTTAAGGGGGTTAAATGATGAGGACATTTTTAAAAAAATGCATAGTAATTGCTATAGTAGCTTTAATAATCTTTACTTTACCTATTGGAAATTCTATAGCTAAGGCTGATGCCAATAAAAATGAAGCTTATGAAATGAAGATTTCTTCAGGGATAGAAGGGAAGTTTAGAGCATTAAAGTATATTCCTGTTACTGTTGAATTTACTAGTTCTGAAAAGGATTTTAATGGCGAAGTAGAAATAAGAACAATTTCTAACAATGTTTCTACATATGATGCTTATAGTAAGGAAATATCTGTAGCTAAAGGAGAAACAGGAAAGGTAACTATACCAATTAAGATGGCAGAAGGTTCTAGTAAGGTTACAGTTAATCTTGTGGAAAATGGAAAGGTTTTATTTGAAAAGAAGAGTCTAATTTCAAATGGTAGAGTTACAGAATCAAATTTATTTATGGGAATTTTAACAGATGACCCAACAGCTTTAAGCTATACTGGAAGCATTTTATTTGATATATCTACAACAGGGTATCAAGGAGGACAAGGAACACAAGGAACAATTGAAAAAGTTCAATTAGATGAAAAAATAATTGGAGAAAATAGTTTAAATATAGATGGGTTAGATGTAATTCTTATAAATAATTATAATATGTCAAAATTAAAAAAAGAGCAATATACAGCTTTAACTTCTTGGCTAAATAAAGGTGGTACTTTAATAATAGGTGCTGGAGCTAATGAATCAAAAACAATTAATAATATAGATAAAAACTTTTTAGATATAAAATCAAAGGGAACCAAAGCAAAAAATTTGAAAATAGTAGATGAAAGTTTAAATCTTGTTTTTTCTGATTTAGAAGTTAAAGATGGAAAAGTTAAAATTGGAGATAATACAAATCCTTTAGTATATTCTGTTAATAAAGGTAAAGGGGAAATATTAATTACAACTTTTGATTTAGGATTAGAACCATTTATATCATCAAAGGACTCTAAAAGCTTTATTAAATCTTTATTATTAGAAGCTATAAATGATATTGCTACCACAAATTTTAAAGGTGTATATAACCAAGTATATTATAGGATAAACGATTTAACAAAATCTATTCCTATTAATGAAGTAATAGGAGTTAAATCATTGATTGTTGTACTTTTAGTGTATGCAGCTGTAATTGGAATAGTAATATATATAGTTTTAAAGAAGTTAAATAAAAGAGATTTTACTTGGATTGCAATACCATTAGCATCAATATTATTTACATTAATTATTTATTTTATGGGTTATAAAACAAGAGTAAATGATATTGTATTAAATCAAAATAATGTAATTTTAGTAGATAAAGATGGAAAAGGTACAGCTAAGGGATATTTAGGAATAGGAACAAAATATAAATCAGATGTAATTATTGAAAAGCCAGAAGATTTAAGTATGAATTATTCTACCATGGATTATTATTATTATTATGGGAATAAAGAAGAAGTTAGTAATGTACTGAGAGTTAAGACTACTTATAGTGGAAATAATTCTTATTTTACATTCCATAATAGTGATGCTTTAGATATGAAATCCTTTGAAGTAACTGGAAAAGAAGAAGTAATTTCTAAAATAGAATCAGAGTTTAATCTATCTGAAGGAAATCTAAATGGAAAAGTTAAGAATACTTTAGGATACGATATTAGTAGATTAATCTTAGTGGTAGGAAGAAATGTCTGGGATATGGGATCAATAGATAAGGATGAAGAAAAAGAAATTTCAGCCTTAAAAACATCAGGTTCATCAGGATTACAGGCTTATTCAGATATATTAAATCAAAAATATAATGAAGCAAGATGGAATAATAAAGGAAAATTAAAATCTGAAGAATTTAAAAATATAATGAGAGTTTCAGCTTTAATTGGAGCAGTTTCTAATGAAATTTCAATTAATAAAGATATTAAGTTAATTGCAATAACAGATTTACCAATGGACTATAATATTAAATTTGGTAAAAAGTCAATTTCTAAGTTTGATACAACAGCTATAGTTCAAGATGCAGAATTAGAATTTAAAGATAAAAATGGAGACTATAACTTCCCAGACGGATATTTTGAAGCAACTGTGGAGTTAGCATCAAGTAATGTTCATATAGATGACTATAATGGATATATTTACGGTCAAGGAGATGTTGTGTTTAATTATAAGATAGATAGCAATATAGAGGTTAAAGATTTAATTATAAAACAAGGTGTAGATAGATATGGTAATGGAAATCAAGATTCTGCTCAAAAATATATCTATAATTATAAGACAGAAACTTACGATAAGATCACTATGTCTCAAGGATTTGAAAAAATAACTAAATTAGAAAACTACATTAATAATAATACTATTAAAATTAAATATACTGTAGATGATATGAAGGGGCAATCAATGATTCCAATAATTACTGTTACAGGGAGGGAAAGATAATGCTAGTTATAAAAAATCTTGAAAAATCTTATGGTAGTTTTAAAGCATTAAAGGGCCTAAACTTAGAAATAGAAAAAGGAGAAATTTTTGGGTTTATAGGACCAAATGGTGCAGGGAAAAGTACTACTATGAAGATAGTATCTGGACTTCTTTCCCCAGATAGTGGAGAGGTATATGTAGATGGCATAGATGCAATAAAAAATAATAAGGCTTTAAAAGATAAGATAGGGTATATGCCAGACTTCTTTGGAGTTTATGATAATTTAAAGGCAATAGAATATTTAGAATTTTATGCATCCATATATGGAATAGTTGGAGAAGAAGCAAGGAAGCTATCTATGGACTTATTAGAACTTGTGAACTTACAAGACAAATATGATGCAAATGTAGATGGATTATCTAGAGGAATGAAACAAAGACTTTGTTTAGCTAGGTGCTTAGTTCATAATCCAGAACTACTAATTTTAGATGAGCCAGCCTCAGGCATGGATCCAAGAGCTAGATTTGAAATGAAGGGAATATTAAAAAATCTTAAGGAAATGGGAAAGACTATAATAGTTTCCTCTCATATATTATCTGAGCTTGGTGAAATATGTACTAGAATAGGAATAATTAAAAATGGAGCTATAGTTTGTGAAGGAACAGTAGAAGATGTTATGTTAATGGCATCAGGTACTGCCCCTATAAATATAACTGTTATGGATAAAGTTGAAGAGACTATTGGAATTTTAAAAGAACAACCAGAAATAAAAGAAATATCTGTTGATAGTAATAAAATAACCATTAACTTAGCTGGTGGTGATAAAGAAGCTATGGATATCTTAAAAAAATTAGTATTAAAGGATATACCAGTTATAAATTACAGTAAGGCTGCAGGTAATTTAGAAGAAGTATTTATTCAAATAACAGAGGAAAATAATTAAAAGGGGGAATTTTGATATGAGAATAAATCCAGTATTAAGAAATGAAAGTAAATTATCTGTAAGAACTCCGAGATTTTCATTGATGATATTGATATATATATCAGTTTTAGCTACAGGGATTTTAATATTTTATAATAGTTATAGTAGAGACATATATGCTTCAGGAATAAATCCACAAGGAGCAGTTACCTTATATATTACAATGGCAGTGATTCAAGCTATATTACTTATGTTTATAGTACCATCTTTAACTGCAACATCTATTTGTTCTGAAAGAGAAAAGCAAACTTTAGATATTTTATTATCAACAAGATTAACTCCACTTCAAATAATATTTGGTAAGCTGTCAGCTTCATCATTAAAGGTAATTATGTTAGTAATATGTACAATACCTTTATATGCAATTTGTGGATTAATTGGTGGTGTAAAATTAAGTAATATATTAATTTTAACAGGATCTTTTATTATAAACACTATATTTGTTGGTGCCATTGGAGTATTTATTTCTACTTACTCTAAAACTTCAAAAGCAGCAACAGCCTTAACTTATGCCTTAGTTCTATTTATATTTGTTGGGACAATAGTTATAGCATTTATTATTTTAACTCTTAATGCATACAGAGGTGCGTATAATAACAATATTCCTAAAATACCTATTATTGCATACCTAAGTCCAGCTACAGGATTCTTTATTATGCTATCTAACCAAGTTGGCTTTGGAGGAAATTCTTTTTATTTCATAGGTCAAATGGGTGTTAATAAATATGCAGATTATATTAGTATAGGAATTCAATTATTATTAAGTGTTGTATTTATATATTTTGCAGCTAGGAAATTAAATCCTCTAAAAGGAAGAATAAGATTAAAAAAAATTAGAAAAGAGGGTACTAAGAAAAAAGTAAAGGAGTAGAGCTATGAATTCTTTAAATAATGAAATTTTAACCTTTATAAAAAAGGCATCAAAAAGAATTAAAGCTAACTTTATAATTAATTTAAGCATAATAGGTTTAAAATACCTATTATGCTTAGTCTTATCTTTACTTTTAATATCTTTATTTATAACTATTCCATATATAGAGGAAGTTTCTTTAATAGTTTTATTAGTAGGATTAATAGCTATAATTATTTTTGGTTTTATTAAAGCTCCTGATAATAAAAAGGTTGCTTTAATAGTAGATTCAAAGGGATTAAAAGAAAGACTTACAACTTCTTTAGAATTTATTAATGATGAAGATAGTATTTCTATAGCTCAAAAAAATGATACTTTAAAATTTATAAGAAACTTTAATATAAAAGAAAATCTTAAAATCTCTATTGATAAAAAGCAAATCCTTTTGGTAATAGCCTTAATAGGATTATGTATTTTGACTTCCTTTATAGATACAAGTGCAAAAAAGGAAGCTAATAAGATTAGGGAGTTTAATACTTATCAACAAGAGTACATTAAAAAGGTGGAAGAAGAAAAGAAGAATGTGGATAAGTTAGAAGATTTATCAGAGGAAGAAAAGGAAGCCATAAAAAAGATATTAGAAGATGCAAAGAAGGAATTAAAAGAAAGTGAAAAAAAGCTTCATGTTAATAAAACCTTAGAAAGAATGGAAAAAAAATTAGAGGATGCAAAAGATAAAGCTAAAAATGATAAGAGTAAAGAAGCTATAGAAAATATGCAGAAAAATCTATTAGATAAATTTAATAAGGAAAAAGAAGAGGGAGCTAAGAAGGATTTAAATAAGTTAGTTAATGATCTTATGAAAAAGAAAGAAAGTAAAGACTTAGCAGAGGCAATTTTATCAAAGGATAAGGAAGCTTTGGAGAAAGCCTTAGGAGATTTAAAGAAGTCAATAGGAAATATGAGTTCTAGTGAGCTAAATAATTTATCAAAATCTCTTGCAAGTGCTTCAGAAGGGGTAGATGATGAAAATTTAAAGGAAGCTTTAGAAAATGCTTCAAATTCTGTTTTAGATGGAAAGCTTGATGCTGAAAGCTTAAAAGAAGCTATTGAAAACTCTCAAAATAATAGTGAAGGCAAGAAAAAAGATGGCAATGGAGAAGGAGAGAACTCTGGAGAAGTAGAGAACTCTGGAGAAAGTGAAGGTTCAGGCGAAGGCGAAGGAAATGGCCAAGGCGAAGGCGAAGGTGAAGGTGAAGGAAATGGCCAAGGTAATGGAGGTCAAGGCGGAACAGGCTGGGATACTGGTAGCAATGAAGGTAATGAAAATGATATAGATAATAAAAAGGGAGAACAAGTTTATATTCCAGGAAGAGATATTGGAAAAGATGAAAATTTAACTGGAAATAAAAATGAAAATGGAGATTCTCAAAGTATAGAATCACAAAATGGATTTAATTTAGATGGAAGTAAAATTGATTATGATAAAGTAATTGGAGATTATACAAATAGTGCTTTAGAAGGAGCAAATAATAGCAATCTTCCAGAAAGTCTAAAGGATCTTATTAAGGATTATTTTGAAGGATTAAACTAAGGGGTGAATACAATGGAAGTAAATGAGAAAGAAATGATAGAAATATGTGAAAAGATAAGAAAATGTGAAGAAGAAATATCTAAGGGAATAATAGGGCAAAAGAATATTATTAGAGAGGTTTTAATAGCTATATTTGCTGATGGAAATGTATTGTTAGAAGGTATGCCTGGAATGGGTAAAACTCAATTAGTTAAAACCATTGGTAAGGTGCTAAATTTAAAATTTTCAAGAATTCAATTTACACCAGATTTAATGCCAGCAGATGTAGTTGGTACTAATATAGTTGTTAAAGAAGGAGATAAAACCTTATTTAAATTTGAAAAAGGCCCTGTATTTACGAATCTTTTATTAGCAGATGAAATAAATAGAGCTACGCCAAAAACACAATCTGCTTTACTTGAAGCAATGGGAGAAAAAACAGTTACTGTAGGGAAAAAGACTTATGAGATGTCAAAGCCTTTTATGGTTCTTGCAACTCAAAATCCTATTGAGCAAGAAGGAACTTATCCACTACCAGAAGCACAGTTAGATAGATTTTTATTTAAATTAAATGTGGATTTCCCTAATTTGCAAGAATTAAAATCAATAATGGATTTAACATTAACAAATGATAAAACTGAAATTAATTCAGTTCTTGAAGGTGATGAAATATTAAAAATAAGAGAATTAATAAGAGAAGTTAAGATTGCAGATTCTGTTATGGAATACGCCTTAAAATTAATACTAGCAACTCATCCAGAAATAGAAGATGGAGCTGAAATAGTTAAAAAATATGTAGAAGCAGGAGCAAGTCCAAGAGCAGCTCAAGGAATAATTAGTGGAGCAAAGGTAAGAGCTGTAATGGAAGGGCGATTAAATGTTTCTTTTGAAGATATTAAGGAGTTAGCTTATCCTGTTTTAAGACATAGAATAATTTTAAATTTTGATGCTATAACTGAAGGTTTAACTGTAGAAAGCATTATAGGAACTTTATTAGAAGATTTAAAGGTTGTGTAGAACATGGGTGAAAGGTTATTTAATGAAGACTTTTTTAAAAAACTAAATAAAATTAATATGCATATTAATTTTAAACTTTCATCTGGCACTCAAGGAGGAAGAAAATCTAAGGCAAAGGGTGTCTCTGTTGAGTTTTCTGATTATAGGGATTATGCACCAGGAGATGACTTTAGAAGAATAGATTGGAATGCCTATGGAAGATTTGATAAGTTTTTTGTTAAGGTTTTTATGGAAGAAAGAGAAGGCGTATTTAACTTTTTTATAGATAAATCTAAGTCTATGGATTATGGATTAGTAAATAAAAAAGATACTGCATTAAAGATAGTGGCTGCCTTAAGTTATATTGCTTTGAATAATTTAGATAGGGTAAATATTTCTACTATGGATAGTGGAAATATAGAAAACATTAAATCTGCAGCAGGAAATAAGGCTTTTCAAAGAATACTTAGAGAGCTTGATAGCCTAGAGTTTAAGGGAAGTACAGATTTAACAAAAAGTATTAAAAAGAGGCCTTTAACACATAGAGGAGTTTCAGTTGTAGTTTCTGATTTTTTTAATAATTATGGTCTGAAATATTTAGAAGAAGCTTTAAAATATTTAGCTTTTAAAAAACAAGAAATAATTTTAGTTCAAATTCTTTCTGAGGAAGAAATAAATCCAGAGTTTAGTAATGAAATAACATTTATAGATTCTGAAACTAATGAAGCTGTTAAGATGAGTTTAACTCCAAATGTAATAAAGGAGTATAAGAAAGCCTTAAAAGTATATAAAAAATCCTTAGAAGATTTAGTTAAAAAATATGGTGGAAAATTTATAAGTGTTAGCTCATCTATGGAAATAGAAGAAATTATTTTAGGTGAGTTTAGTAAGAAAAGAGTACTTTATTAGGGGGAAAAGGTTATGGGATTTACTAATTTATGGCCATTGTTTTTACTGATAACTATTCCTCTTTTAATATTATTATATATATTAAAAAGAAAGTATAGAGAAGAAGTTATTTCTTCAACTCTTTTGTGGAATGAAGTTTATAAGAATACAAGGGCTAATACACCCTGGGAAAAACTAAGAAAAAATATAATGTTACTTTTACAAATAATAATACTACTATTATTAATATTTAGTTTAATGAGGCCATTTTTAAATTTTGGAGGGAAAACATATAAAAATATAATTCTAGTAATAGATAATACTGCAAGTATGGCTGCAGAGTATGGAGATTGGACTAGATTAGAGGAAGCAAAAAAATTAGCAAAGGAAGTTTTATATTCTACTAAGGATGATACAAATACTTATATTATATCCTTTGATGGAAATAGTAACTTGCTTCAAAATGGAGATTTTAATAAAGATATTTCAAATGAGGTTATATCATCAATTTCTCAAAGCTATAATACTGGAGAAATAAGTGAAAGCTTATCCTTTGTAAAAGCAATAGGGGAAGGGATAGAAGAGGAGTATGAAGTAATTGCAATTACTGATAAAGATTTTTCCTTAGGAGATGTTAATGGAAAGGTAGTATCTTTAGCTAATTCAGGAGTAAATGCTTCTATAGATAATATATCTCATAAATTCTTAGAGGATAAGGTAAGGGTAATTGCAACTATTACTAACAGAGGTTCTGGAGAATATTCAGGAGACTTTTCACTATATGATGGAGAAGAACTTATATCGGTAGAAACTTTAGATCTTAAAGAAGGTGAAAATAAAACTTTAACCTTTGACTTACCATCCATTAAATCTGAATTCTTAAGAGGAGAACTTTCTAGGAAGGATATGATTTTAGAAGATAATACTTATAATCATGTTATAGGAAAGAAAAAAGTAAATAAAGTTCTTATTGTTACAGAACAAAATTTATTTTTAGAAAAGGCCTTTGCTAGTATTCAAAACACTGAAGTTTATAAGACCAATAGTGCTTCTAATTTAACTAGCGAAGATAATTATGATTTATATGTATTTGATAATGTTACACCAGATATTATGCCATCAAAGGGAAGCATATTATTTATTAATCCTTCATCAAATGAATTCTTTAATGTAATTAATGGAGGAGAAGGTGGAGAAGCTAAGGCTGTTATTGGAGAAGTTTCAAAGTATTTGGAGGAAACTACTTTTACAGCTGCTAAATATAACTCAATAGAAATACCTTACTATGGAAGAGGTTTCTTAAATATAGATGAAGACTTTATAGGCTTTAAGGGAGAAGTTGATGGAAGGAAAATAGCTGCATTATCTTTTGATCTTCATAATAGTGATTTTCCACTTAAAAAGGAATTCCCAATTTTAATGTATGAGCTTGGAGAAAATCTAATTTCAAGTGGAATGATTTATAAAAATAATTTTAAAGCTGGTGAAAAAATTATTGCTAAAGGCTTATCTTTAGAGGAAAATATTTCACTAACTTACCCAAATGGAGATACTTTGGAGATTTCTTCTGGTGATGAGATAAGAGAAGATAATAATCTTGGAATATATAAGCTTGAAGATAAAGAAGAAAAAGAATTATTTTCAGTTAACTTTCCTTCAGAGAAAGAGGGAAATACAAATGTTAACAACATTAGTGAAAGTGAAAATATAGCTAATGTAAAATCAGATTTAAAGAGAGGTTTAAATATTTCTCCTTTACTTATAATTTTAGCAATGGCAGTAGTAGCTTTTGAGTGGATAATGTATAAGAAGGGTAATTAGGAGGTAAAGAATATGAAGATAGAAATAGGAAACTTATATTTTTTAATATTTATCCCAATAGTCTTTGCCTTTATGTACTATAGTTTAAAAAAATATAAGTTATATAATAAAAATGAAATAGTTGTATTTATAAGTAGGGTGATAATATTTACCTTATTAATATTAGCTTTAGGAAATATAACCTTAAACTTAAAAGGAAGAAATATTTCTACAGTATTTTTACTAGATGTTTCAGAAAGTGCTTCTGACTTTGAAGAGTCAGGAAAGGATTTTATATCTACAGCCTTAGAAAAAATTCCAAGTGGAAATAAGGCAGGTGTAGTTTTATTTGGTGACAACTCAAAAGTTGATAAGGTGCTAAATAGAAAAAAAGAATATAAATCTATTAATGAAAAGCCTATAGCTACAGCTACAAATATTCAAGAAGCAGTTGAAAGTGCTTTAAGTTTATTTGAAAGAGGAGGCTCAAAAAGAATAGTTTTAATTACTGATGGAGAAGAAAATCAAGGTGATATATTAAAAACTATTCCACTTATTAATGAGCAAAAAATAGATTTAAAAGTATATAAGATAACTGGTGAAAAAGGAAATGAAGTTTATGTAGATGGTGTGAAGGTACCAGATAATATATCTGTAGGTGAAGAATTTTCAGTATCTATAGATATTAAATCTAATTATGCAACCAAAGCTAAATTATCATTATTTTCTGGTAGAACTAAAGTTGGGGAACAAGAAGTTCAAATACAAAAGGGGAAAAATTCCTTTGTTTTTAAAGATAAGCAAGCTTCAGGAGGCTTTAAAGGATATAGAGTATTAATTGAAGCAGAAGAAGATACAAATAAATCTAATAATGAATATAGTACTTTTACTAATGTAATAGATAGACCTACTATACTTCTTGTTAATGGAATAAAGGCAGATTCTACAGCACTAGAAGAGATATTAGTGAATTCTGGAGCAAATATAAAGAAAATATCTCCAAGTGCATCCCCAAGTACTTTAAATGAAATGCTTGAATATAAGACAATAGTTTTTAATGATGTTCATAGAGATGATTTAACTAATGGTTTTATGGATAACATTGAAAGTTATGTTAAAGATTATGGTGGTGGTTTAATTACCTTTGGTGGTGAAGATTCTTATGCACTTGGTGGTTATAAAGATACAGCCTTAGAAAAAGTTTTACCAGTGTATATGGACAAGAGAGGTAAAAATGAAGTTCCAGCAATAAGTATTAACTTAATTATAGATAAGTCTGGAAGTATGAGTGCAGAAGGAGGAGGTGTAAGTAAATTAACTTTAGCTAAAGAAGCTGCTATGAAGGCTTTAGAAAATTTAAGAGAAGTTGATGAAATATCAGTTATAGCCTTTGATGATACTTATGATGTAGTTGTACCACTTCAAAAGGTTGGAGACAAGGAATATATAAAGGAAATGATTTCAGGTATACAAATCAGAGGTGGAACCTCTATATATCCAGCTCTTGAGCAAGGTTATAATATGCAAGTTGAAAGTAATGCAAAGATAAAGCACACTATATTACTAACAGATGGTCAAGATGGGTATGGTTTTGATAATTATGCAAGTTTACTTAAAGGCTTTAATGATAATAATATAACTCTTTCAACAGTTGCAGTTGGAGAAGGTGCAAATGCAGATCTTTTAGGACAATTAGCATCCATTGGACGAGGAAGAAGTTATTATACTGATATATACACTGATATACCTAGAATATTTGCAAAGGAAGTTTTATTATCAGCAGGAACTTATATAATCAATGAAGAATTTACACCAAAAATATTAAGTAATCACGAAATACTAGCGGGTGTAAAAACATCAGATGGTATTCCAAGTCTTCTTGGATATATTGGAACATCAATAAAGGAAAATGCAGTTGAAATTTTAAGCTCAAGTCATGATGAACCAATATTAGCAGCTATGCAATATGGAATAGGTAGAACTGTAAGCTTTACTTCAGATGTTAATGGACAGTGGAGTAAAAATTATTTAGCTTGGGAATATGGACCACAGCTTATAAAAAATATGGTTTACTTTACTATTCCAAAGTATGGAGAAGAAGGATATTTAAATATTAGTCAAGAAGGTAATGAAGCAAAGATAGAATTTTACAATGATAATATTTCAAAAGATGCAAAAGTAAAGGGAATATTTAATGGAGAAAATGGCGAAGAGGGAGAATTTGAGTTAGCTCAAGTAGAACCAGGAAAATTCTCTGCAAATGTGCCACTTAATTCATTAGGATTCTATAATTTCAATATAAGAGAAGAGGAAAATGGTGAAATAACTAATAACTATAAAGGGGCTTTTGCACTTCAATATTCAGATGAATATAAATTCAATACTAATGCTGAAAAGCTAGATGTAGTGGTAAAAGAAACTAAGGGAACTTTTATTAATAAGCCAGAAGAAGTATTTGAAGGAAAGCTTGAAAGAGAATATAAGAAAATCAATTTAACTACACCTCTTTTAATTATAAGTATCTTATTATTTATGCTTGATATAGCTTATAGAAGATTAAACTTAGACTTTATTAAGATATTTAATAAAAACAAGAATAAGCTTAAAAAGGAAAAGAAACAAAAAGAAAATTCAAATATTATAATGAAGGAAAAAACTAAAAATATAAATTCAGTTAAAGAAGACACTGCTATTTTAAATAAAGAAAACAAAAATAAGGATAAAATAATATCAACAGAAAAGAATGATATTAAAGATAATGTACAAGAAGATATAAGAGAAGAAATAGAAAAAACTAAGAAAGTTAAAAAGACTAAAAAACAAGAAACTAAGAAGGATAATAAACAAGGTTCTCTTGATACTAGTGCATTACTAAAAAAGAAAAGTGATAGAAAGAAAATATAAAGAAAATATAAGGGAGATGTTGACAGCATCTCCCTTATATTTTCTTTAGGTAAGAGGTAAGAGGTAAGAAGTAAGAGGTAATAACTCAGAGGCCCCCTCATAATGTTGGAGAATTTATCTCAATACAATTAGAAAGTTAAAAAGTAGTAAGGGGGAATATTAAAGTTTTATCAATTTCCTTTTATCGTGTTTAGTGATGAAATTAGCATCTTTTTTAGAGATAGGCATTTTACTTTTAAAATATCATGCTCATTAGATAAATAGCCTGTTTTTTCTAATATAATTAACCAATATTCTGTTTCTGAGGCCTCTTTTAAGGAAATATGTATTTTATTTATAAAATCAGCTTTACTAATAGAGTATTGTGCTTCATGAATATTAGCACCTATACTAGTTGCACTTTTAAGAATTTGTTTTGACATTATAAATTCTTTTTTATATGAAACAAGCCACTTGTAGTATTCAATAATTAATACAGAGAACTCTATGGATTGTTTAAGTAACTCACTATCTTTCATTATTAACCTCATATTACATAAAATTTCACAAGATATATTTTAAATATATCCTATTTTAAATTACCTATTCACTTTTATTTATAAATTAATTTTTGCGAAGCAAAAGAACCATAACTCTTACTTCTTACTTATTCACTATTACTTATTAATTAATTTTTTTGTAGCAAAAGTGCTTGGATATAAATACATATATAGTAATAGTAATATAATAGGAGAGTAACCATATGCAAATGATGGATATGCTTTTTAGAGGTCTAATGGGTGGAATGGGAGGAGGAATGCCTAATATGGGAGGTGGAATGCCTAACATGGGAGGAAGCCCTCTTGGAGGAATGGGTGGAGGTAATCCCCTTATGAATATGCTCATGGGCTCAATGATGGGTGGAATGGGTGGACAAAGACAAGGTCAAGGGACTCAAGGACAAATGAATAATCCACTGTCTATGCTTATGAATGGAATGGGAGGTGGAATGCCTCAGGGAAATAATATGAATCAAGGGAATGGCATGAATCAATTACTAAGCATGTTAATGGGTGGAAATAATATGAATATGCCTAATCAGAATAGAAATATGAACAATATGAATAACATGAACAATCCTTTGGCAAATTTCATGAATAGCTTAAATATGCAGCAACCAAGTCAAACAAGCCAACAAAGCCAACAAAATAATCAAGGTGGAAATAGAAGCAATGGAATAGATATGAATGAATTAATGAGTATGCTAATGGGAGGAAGTCAAGGAACACAAAATAATATGAATAATGGAAGTATTAATAGTGGAAGTGCTATGAATAATCAAGGAAACTCTCAAATGGATCCATTATCAATGTTGTTTGGTGGAATGAATGGTGGAAATATCAATGGAAATAATATGAATGGAAATACGAATTCTAATTCAGATAGAAGTAGAGATTCTTCTAGTAGACACAGGAGAAGAAGATAGGGTTAATAATGCATAATAGATAATGGATAATGCATAATTAATGAAAAAATAAAGGATTGAATTCCTTTAGAATTTATAACTTTCATAATTCAGCTTGTATTAATTCTTTCAATAATTCTACATTTTAAATTTTACATTTTTCATTTACAACTTTAAGCTGCTTAGGCAGCTTATAAGTTTAGTTAACATAATGTAATATATTTCATTTGAAAAATTTTAAGTAACTGTTTATTATTTTAAAGAAAAATGTTATTCTATATTATCGAAAATAATTATAGGAGATAATAGACTTATGACAAAAACTATGAAGAATGAATTAACAAAAGATATGACAAGTGGTAATCCAATTAAATTGATATTATTATTTTCAATTCCATTATTAATTGGAAATGTATTTCAACAGTTTTATAGTATGGTTGATACTATAATAGTTGGAAGATTTGTTGGAGTAGACGCTTTAGCAGCAGTTGGTGCAACAGGATCTATGTCTTTTTTAATAAATGGATTCGTTGTTGGACTAACTAGTGGATTTGCAGTTTTAGTTTCACAAAAGTTTGGAGCTAAAGATGAAAATGGACTTAAAAAAGCAGCTTCTAGCTCTTTAGTTTTATGTTTAATAGCAACAGTTATTGTTACTATAGTAAGTATGGCCTTAGCTAAACCATTACTTAACTTAATGAATACTCCAGATAATATAATGAAAGATGCTCATAGCTATATTAGTGTTATTTATGCTGGAACTATAGCAACAGTTTCATATAATATGTTTGCAAGTTTATTAAGAGCATTAGGAGATAGTAAAACGCCTCTATACTTCCTTATAATAGCCTCTGTTTTAAATATAGTTTTAGATATAGTATTTATAGTTAATTTTAATATGGGAGTAGCAGGTGCTGCTTATGCTACAGTTATTTCACAAGGCGTATCAAGTGCTTTATGTTTTATATATACATATAAGAAATATGAAATATTAAGACTTAAAAAAGAAGATTTTAAAGTTAAAAAAAGATTTTATGTAAAACACTTAAAAATAGGAATTCCTATGGCACTTCAATTTTCAATAACTGCTCTTGGAATAATGACAGTACAAGGAGCTTTAAATGTATTTGGATCTACAGTAATTGCATCATATACAGCAGCTTCTAAGGTATTACAAATTGTAATGCAACCTGCTATTACCTTTGGAGTTACTATGGCAACATATTGTGGACAAAACTTAGGCGCTAAAAATTATGCTAGAATCAAAGAGGGAGTAAAAAGATGTACTGAAATATCTATAATTACTAGTATTCTTGCAGGTCTAATATTAGTATTTGGTGGAAAGTACTTTGTAGGTTTATTTATAGAAAATCCAGATGCAAGCATTTTAGCATATGCACAAGAATGTTTAAATTATTCAGCAATATTCTTTATTCCTTTAGGATTAATATTTATATATAGAAATGCTCTTCAAGGTATGGGAGAATCCTTTGTTCCTATGATGGCAGGAGCATATGAGCTTATAGCTAGAGCAATTGTTGCCTTTACATTACCTAAATTTATTGGATATACAGGAATATGTTTAGCAGATCCAGTTGCATGGCTTGCAGCAGCTATTCCATTAGGAATTTATTATTATAAAAAAATGAAATCAATAGATAGTAATGAAACAATTACTGGCGATAAAATATTAAGTTAGAGGTAATATGATTTATTTTAAAATAAATCGAAATAGGGTATAATTAAAGTAATTATTATATTGTGAAGAGGTGGGTATATTGATTAATATAAGTGATATAACAGATGAACAGTTATATTTTTCTATATATTGTATAACTGCATTAAGTCGAAACTTAAATATGTCACCATCAGATTTATATAAATTACTTACTGAAAAAACAAAAATATTAGAGGAATATATTATAAAACATTATGATACACTTCATACTCAAGGAGAAGATTATATTGTTAATGAAATAGTTAATTTATTAAAAAATAAGGGGATAAGCTTTGATAATATGAAAATGACAGAGTATGACGAAATTTTAGTAATGCTTATAGATGATATAATATTAAATATAAGTGATTTAAAATCAATAAGTAAGTATGATGCAATGAAATTATTTTATTCATCTCCAATAAGCAAATTACTAGATAGAAAAGAAACTGGATTATTTACTCAAAGTGCAGCAAGCTTAGCATATAGATGTATTAACATGAAAAACTAATATAATTTTTATTAAGACTCATCATTTAGATGAGTTTTTTATTTATCTACTTAAGTGTAGCTGGATATAGATATTATATTTTAGTGTCTTGGAGTTTGTTAGATAGAAAATAATATATCTTTTTTTCTTTTATTAGAAAGTCCTATATAATATTTAGAAAGTAAATATTATGATATAATTAAATTTATAGAAATAATATTTTTAAGTTAATAAAGAGGAATTATGAAGTTAAAAGATAAGTTTAATAAAAAGAAGATTACCATAGAAGAAATAGAAAAGCTATATAAAGTAAGTACATATAATGATTTATATATTTTAGTACTAAAACTTATAGAAAATAATGAAATAGAGCCAATTAAAAGTAGTGGTGGTAATGGTAAAAAGCCAGCTTTATTTACAGGATATAGAATAGTTGAGGAAGAAGAGGATAATTCATTTTATTTTGAAGAACTCGACTATAGAATATCAAGTAAATTTGATATTAGTTATTATAAGAAAAATATAAATAAGTATAAAGAGCATAGAGAATATATTTTAGCATTAAATACATTTATTAAAGAAAATGAAGAATTATTAAAAGTACCTTTATCCATGAATGAAAGATCATTTCAAATATGGGGAAGAGAAAAATTTCTACAAAAAGAAGAAGGAAAATTAATATTAAAAAATCTTGGCTTGAGCTTAGATTATTTAAATTATTATGACACATCTGAACCATTAGCATATTATTCAAAATCTAAAAAAACTCCTCAAAATATTTTAATATTAGAAAACAAAGATACATATTACACCATGAGAAAATATTTAATAAATTACAATAATACTATTTTAGGTAAAGAAATAGATACAGTAATATATGGAGCTGGTAAAGGTGTAATAAAAGCTTTTAAGGATTATGATGTATCTGTTGAAGATTATTTAGCTAACAAAGAAAATAAGATATATTATTTTGGGGACCTTGATTATGAAGGTATTATTATATATGAGAATTTTTATAGTAAATATAAAGATAAATATGCTATTAACATTTTTATAGAAGGCTATAAAAAAATGATTGATAAAAGTAGAAATATAAACAGTTTACCCAAAACAAAAGAAGGACAGAATAGGAATATTAATGAATATTTTTTACAACAATTTTCCTCAGAATATAAAGAAAAGATTGAAGAAATATTGAAAAATGATTTGTATATTCCTCAGGAAATAATAAATATTATCGATTTACAAATGGAGGAGAAATGAAATTAGATTTTTTAAATCAACATCATATTAGAATGAAGAAAATAGGTGCATATTCTCTGTTATTTAGAAATAGTATTTCCAAAAGAACTTGGGATAAATATGGTTTTTTAGAAGGATATGAACAAGATAATTTAGTATTTTCAGTACTATTGTATATAATGGAGCAATCCTTAAAAGAAGAATTATGCACCATTGATGATATTGGTGAATTTATAGATGAAATAAACTCAATATATTATAAAAAAAGCATTTCCTATGAAGAGTGTAAAGAACTTGCTGAATTTATTGTTAATGTAATTCTTTGTGATGAAGGAAAAGCTATGTATTTTAAAGCTTTGAACTATAAAAAAGCAGAATATAAGGAAATAAATATAAGTTTTTTGAAAAACTCTATGGAGTATATAGAAGGGGTTAGACGTGTATCTTATTCCTTAACTGATGAAGGATATGAGTTAATTTTATCAACACTAGAAGTAGAAGAAAGTCTTAAATTAACCATTCAAGAAATAATATTTAAACTTCATTTAGAGAAAGCTTCTTATGATAAGGCTTTAGATGATATGAAAAATATCTTTAATAATATGAGAAGAAGAGTTCAAAAAATGGAAGATGATATAAGAAGAATAAAGGAATCTCCATTAACTTATTCTGTAGAGGAATATAAGTTAATGATGGAAGGAAATATTGGAATTCTTAATGATAATAAAAAGAAGTTTTTAGCACATAAGATAGCAATTGAAGAAAAAATTTTAATGTTTGAAGAAAAGGATATTCATATTAAGGATTTAAATGAAGAAGAAATGGAAAGTTTAATGAATTTAAGAACTATAAATGAATATCTTGGAAGAACAATAGATGAAGAACAAAGAATATTAAAAAGTCATTTTGATTTAAAAAGAATTTATGGAGAAGAATTAGAAAATATATCTAAAATGGCTCTTATTGAAAGATTTGATATTAAAAAAGAACTGTTTAATAAAATATTAGAAGATTCAAATAAATTGGAAAATATTCATTTATTCTTTTCTTCTCTTTTTACTAGAAATCCAGATAAAAATTATAATATAAACAAAGCATTTGTATTTCAACAACCAGTAAGAGCTAAAGAGAATGAAAATGATGAGGAGATTTTATCCTTTAATGAAGAAGATATAATTGAAGCAGAAAATAAAAGAAAACTTCAACGTATTGAAAAATGTAACAAGATAATTGAATTAATATTAGAATTTGCATATGAAAAAGGTAAAGTAACCTTAAGTGAAATTAATAATATGATTAAGGAAAGTGAAGTATTAAGAGATTTACTTATACCAACTGTAGAAATTTTTAGAGAAGTTATTATTGAAATGTTAAAAATAAAAGATATAAATATTGATGAATTAAAAGAAGAAAGAAAGACTTTAATTGATAATAACGAAATAGAATTTCAGCTTAACAAAAGTATATTAGATATTATTGATAGAAATAATTTATTATCAAATATTTTAGAAGTTAGAATAAATAAAATTGAGTTTGGTGAAGATATTAAGCTTGAACATGTAAAAGATGAAAATGGAGATTATAAGAATTTTATTTGTTCTGACATAGTTTTTGAAGTTTATGATAGAAGGAGTTTAATATAAATGGATTATTCAATGGATGAAATAAAAATAAGTAATAAGATTTTATATTATTTATTGAAAAATAAAGAGTTAAAAGAAAATGAAGAAGAGTTATATAAAGCTTATTCTGAAAATGAGAATATAGCAGAACTTGTAAAAGTTGCTGGAGAAGAAGTAGAATGTGTAGTTAAAAAGTTTGGAGCTACGATATACTTAATTCCTAAAGAAGATAATGATTTTTTAGGCTATTCCAAAGGAGAATTAAAGAAGGAACTATGTAAATCAGGAGCCAATGATAAGGATTATTATTTATCACAATTTATTATTTTAACATTAATAGTTTCTTTTTATGGATCAACTGGTCTTAGTAGTAAGTCTAGAGATTTTATTAAGGTTGGAGAATTTCTAAATATTATAACTGAAAAATTAAGAGAAGGCGTTGAAAGATCTACTGAAGATGATGAAGATAAGAATGGTATAGCTTATACTAATATATTAGAAAGATTTGAATCATTAAAGGCAAGTGATAAAAAGAGTACATCTAAAACAACAAAAGAAGGATTTGTACATACTATATTAAGCTTTTTAGATAAACAAGGATTAATTTATTATATTCAAAGTGATGATATGATAAAGACTACACAGAAATTAGATAATTTTATGGATTGGCATTTATTAAATAAAAATAATTATAATAGAGTTCTTAGAGCATTAGGAGAGGAAGTATATGAGTAATATAAATAATATTAGAATTGTAAATTTAAATTACAATAATAATACTATGAAAATAGATGATGAAACTTTCTATTTTCATGGGGAGAATACTATGCTGAATTTAAGAAATGGTGGAGGAAAATCTGTTTTAGTTCAGATGATGATAGCACCTTTTGTTAATAGAAGGCATAGAGATTTAGGAGATAGACCTTTTGAAAGTTACTTTACTAGTAAAACTCCTACATACATATTAGTTGAATGGAAATTAGAAGATAATGCTGGATATTTATTAACAGGAATGATGGTTAGAAAAAAGGAATCAGCCTCAGATGAAAATTCAAAGGATAAATTGGATATAATTAATTTTATTTATGAATATAAGAATAAAAATGAATATGATATAAAAAGATTTCCTATAATAGAAGAAAATGAAGGTAGTAGAAAAATAAAAAGTTTTCTTAATGCCAAAAAGCTATTTGAAGATTTAAAGAAGAATATTAATTATAATTTTAATTATTATGATATGAGCAATTATACCACATCTAAAGCATATTTTAATAAGCTTCAGGAATACGGTATTGATAATAAAGAATGGGAAAATATTATTAGAAAAATTAATTTAAAAGAATCAGGACTATCAGAATTATTTAAGGAAGCAAAAAATTCTGAAGGATTAATAAAAAATTGGTTTTTGCCAACTATAGAAAAAAAGTTAAATAAAGATGAAGATAGAATAAAAAATTATAAGGAAATAATAACTAGATATATTATTCAATATAAAACAAATAAAAGTAATATAGATAGAAGAAATAAAATAGAGATATTTAATGAAAAATCTATAGAAGTTTTAGAGATAGCCAATAACTTTAAAGAAATGATTTTAATTAAGGAAGCTCATGAAAATAAAATAGCTAATTCAAAAAAATACTTTTATGATGAAATACTATCACAAGAAAATATTCTAAAGGATATAGAAGGATTAATAGAAAATGTACTTAACGAAAAAAGAGAAATTCAATATGAAGAACTTTCTATGAAAATATACAATTTTTTAGATCAACTAGAAGATATCAATGAGGAAATAAAAAGTAAAAATAATGAAAAAATTAATTATGAAGATAAATTAAAGCTAGCAGTTAAAGAAAAAAATATATTAAGATGTGCAGAAATTTATGGGAATTACAAATATATATCTGAAGAATTATTAAAGGTAGAAAATAAAATAAAGGTTTTAAAGGATGAACAAGGAGATAAAGAGCCTAGGATAAATGATTTAGGATTTTCTATATTAAATTTATTAAATATAGAAATAAATAAGTTAAAGGAAGAGTTAGAGTTATTAGAAAAGGAAAATAGTAATTTAAATAGTAAAGAAATAAATTTAAGTACTTCCTTAAAGAAAAATAGAACTTTTGAAAATGATCTTAATAAGAAGCTTGGTTCATTAAAAGCAATAGTTAATTCTTATAATAAAATTGAAGAGAGATTTAATAAAAAATATAATGAGAATTTATCAAGAAATATTACAGGTTATTATAATGATGAAGATTTATTAAGGTTGTCTAAAGAAATTATTAACTCTATAGAGAGCATTAATAAGAATAGAATTACAGAAGAAAAAAGATATTTTGATTTAAATGAAGAAATTAAGGCTAAAAAATCCTTAAGAGAAATTAAAAATAATGAAATAAGTCAATTAGAATTAGAAGAAAATTATCAAAATAAAAAATTAGAAGAATATGATGAAGAGCTTGAAAAGAGAAAAGATATATTAAAATATTTAGATGAAGATGAAAGGATAATTTTCAAAAAGGATATTATTATTGAAAAGTTAGATAAAAAAATTCAAATATTAAATAATGATATAAAAGAATTTAATAAAAATTATGATAAACAATTAAAAGAATTAAATATGTTGAAAAGTGGTAAAGTATTAGAATTACCAAAAGAACTTGAAATAGAGTTAAATAAAAGAGATATAGACATTATTTATGGAATGAAGTGGTTAAAAAATAATGGATATTCAAAAGAGAAAAATGAAGCTATTGTAAAAGTAAATCCATTTATTCCATATTCATTAATTATGGATAGAAATAAAATAGAAGCTTTAAAAAGAGAAAAGCTAGAATCTTTTACATCAAGCCCTATTGCAATTGTAGATAGAGAAAAACTTGAAGAAAACTTAATTGATGAAAATTATAATATTATAGAAGGTGATAAAGTTAATTTCTATATTTCTTTTAATAATAAACTTTTAGATGAAGTTGAGCTAAATAGATTAATAAAAGAGCATGAAGAAGATATTAATATATTAGAGAAAAAAATAACAGAAAAAGAAGAGGCAAAGGAATTTTATATAGATAAGAAGTCTTTTATAAAAGAATCATCTTTAACTAAGCTGCTATATACTCAATTAGAAGATAAAATATCAGAAATTAAAGAAAAGATTCAAACTAATAAAAAAGATATAATATTATTAGGAAGTAAAATAGGGGAATTAGAAAATGAAATAAAAAGGTGCTCAGATAAAATTGATGATTTAAAGCATAAAATAATTGTGGTTAATAATAAAAATGATGATTATATAGAGTTATGTAAAGATTATGATGAATATAAGAATAATAAAAAATCTCAGGAAGAAAATGAAGAAAAGTTAAAAGTAGTCATAGAATGTATTAAAAATGAAGAAATATTATTAGAAGAAAATTTAAAGGAAATAAAAAGAAAAGAAGAATCTATTAGAAGTTGTAATAATTCACTAAATAAAATTAATATTGATGTTAAAAAATATTCATCTTATGATAGTGGAAATATTATAAAAAAAGATTTGGAAGATTTAAAGTCTGAATATGATGCATTAGTTTCAGAAATAAAAAATTCTTATGAAGAGTTAATAGAAAACCAAAAGAATCTTAATGAAAGATATTTAGAAGTTCAAAATAAATTAACTAATAGTGCTTCATATTATAATTTAGTAGATGAAGATTATATTAATATTATTTATAATCATGAAAGAAGTAATGAAGTAGAAAATGAAATAAATAAATACAATAGAGAGATAAGCAATTTAGGTAATAAAATAAGTAAATTAGAAATAGAAAGTACAAGAATAAAAACTAAGATTGATCATTTAAAAGAAGAAGTTAAAAAGCTAATAAATACTTCACAGCCAAAAGATAGAAATCTTATTTTCAATAAAAATTTTGATGAAGAATTAGCAAAACTATCATTAAAAGAGAAAGAATTATATTCTAAAAGAGAAGAAAAAAATAAAATCCTTAATGAATTTAAATTATATGCAGCTTCTTTAGATGAGTTTGAATTTGAAATAACGGAAGCTATTGAATTAAACCTAGAAGATATTAATTTAAAAGATTATACTGGAAAGTTAAAAAGAGATAATAGAATAAATAATGAAAATGTTAATAAAGCCAATAAGAGCTTAGAAAGAATTGTAGAAAAACTAAGCAAAGAAGAGATATTTATAAATGACTCTTTATTTAAAGAATCAATTAATGGTTTATTAACCTTTGTAAATAATCCAGAAAAGTTTATTTCTCAATTAAATGTAGTATTACAATCCTACAATACAATTATAGAAAAGTTAAAAGAAGATATAGAATTAATAAATAAAGAAAGAAATAATATCATTGATAATATAATGGAATATATATCAATTGTTAATAATAATATCAGTCAATTAGATAATAATTCCTCTATAGAAATTAACGGAAAAAGAGTAAAGATGCTAAATATTATTCAACCTGACTGGGAGGAAAGCAAGGAAGTTTATAAATTAAGAGTAAAAAGCTTTGTTGAAACCTTAAGAAATCAATGTATTGACTTATTAGAGAAAAATGAAAATATTAGTGAGTTAATAGATAACAGAGTAAGTATAATTAAGTTATATGATGAAATAGTTAGTATCAGTAGCATAAATATTAAATTATATAAAATAGAAGAAAATAAGCAAAAACAAATTAGTTGGGATGATGTTTCTAAAAATTCAGGGGGCGAAGGGTTTTTATCTGCCTTTGTAATTTTATCAAGCTTATTATCATATATGAGAAAAGAAGATAAAGATATTTTTACTAGAAAAGAAGAAAGTAAAGTATTAATTATGGATAATCCTTTTGCTCAGACCAATGCAGCACATCTTTTAATACCTTTAATGGATATTGCTAAAAGAAGCAATACTCAACTTATATGCTTAACTGGATTAGGTGGAGACTCAATTTACAGTAGATTTGATAATATATATGTATTAAATTTAGTTAATTCAAAATTAAAAAATGGACTTAGATTATTAAAATCAAGTCATATAGTTGGGGATGAAGAAAAAGAAGTTTTAGTATCAACATACACAAAAATAGAAGATGAACAATTAAAGTTATTTTAAAAAAATATTTAATTTATTAATGGAGCTGCTTGGACAGCTCCATTAACTTTTGAAGAAATAAGATATATTTAAAGAGCAGAACTACAATGCTTTAATATTAGATGTTAGAACTCCAGGAGAATTTAAAGGCGGTCATATTCCTAAAGAAAAAAATATACCAGTTCAACAAATAAGCTCACAAATAAATAATTTAGATGCTTATAAAGAGAATGATATTATAGTATATTGTGCATCTGGAGCTAGAAGTTCTAATGCGGCAAATATTTTATCCAGGAATGGATTCAATAAAGTATATAACTTAGGCGGTATTGGTAACTATAAAGGGCAATTAAAATAAATTCATAGAAAATAAAAACTCATCTTACTGGTGAGTTTTTTATTTTCTATGAATTTATAAAAATATTATTACTTGGGATACTTTTAATAATTGGAATAACGGAAATATAAATGAAAAAGAGATAGTAATAGATGATAATATAAATAAGTTTATAGATGCTATGTATAAAGGAGTACCATATTCTCTTGAAGATAAAGAGTTAAGAGATAGTTTATTCTGTAAAGAAAGTAATTATTCAAGCATTGAAGATTATTCAGAAGCAAATAATGAAAATCAAAAATTTATGTTTTTTAAAATGAAGGATGGAACTAAAGCAGAGATAAGACTATTTAAAGATGGATATGTCTATTATCAAGGATTGAACTTCGCTTTTAAATTAGATGAAGAAGCCTTTAATAATATTTGGAATGAATTAAAATAGTATTAAGAATAATTAGTATATATCAAAAATAATCAAGAGTTCTATTAAGATTGCAAAAAGTAGTTAGTTTTGTATAAAAACAAAACTAACTACTTTTTTAAAATTCATAATGAAATGAAAAAATAAAAATATTTTTTCAATTTAGAACAAATTACTTCAATAATTCTATTCTACATTATACATTCTTCATTGTGCACCAGCACTAAAATCCTCTTTTCTTTGCTTCAACTCCACTTTCATTTATACCTGGTTCTTCTGTACTAAAGTTGTAGTGATTATTAGCATGTTGATTTTGAGTTTTTGAGCCATTTTTCAAGTAGTTTTCTTTAGAATGCTTTTTGCTATTTTGATTTTTCATATGTTACCTCCTAAAATATTTATCAGTTATATTATTAGAAGTTTATATAAAAATATGAGATTTTTTTTAATATCTTTGATGTATGTAGTATTTAAATTTATTTTCTTTTCTTTAAGAAAAGCCCTATTAGTGCTATATTATTTGTTATAAAGCCCATAATTAATGGTATAACCCTTGTAGAATCTCCTGTTTTTGGTAATGAGTTATTTGTATAAGTAATATTATCATGTTTAATAGGCTCTTCATTTTTTGTTGAAAAATCTTTATCCGATTCCTTTGTATTTGGTTGAATTACACTATTATTTTTATCTTTATCATTTTCAGTCATATCATCTTTTGTAGAATTATCTTCAACTATTTCAATAGATGATGCTAATGGTATTTCAATAGTTTTTGTAGAAGTGATATTTGTTAATAAAGTATCATCAAACCCATCAGCTAGTTTAAAGGATTCAATATTAGACATTATTAAATCTAAGTCTATTGATTTTCCTTCTTCAACTTCAAAAGTATATGTTTTAATAGTCTCTCCTTGGTATGTATAGCTAATTGTTATGTTGTATTTATTTTTAATAGAAGGAGTAAGTATAGTAGCATCAATAACGTGTACTAATGGTACTTGAATTGTCTTTGACTGATTTATATTATTAAGTGAAGACATATCAAAAGTATCTGATACTTTATATACACCATTATCAGCCTTAGGTAAAGCTAGTGTAACTGAATTACCAGCTTCAACTTCAAAATTATCAGTTTTAATAATTTTTCCTTGATGTGTATAATTAATTGTTACGTTGTATTTATTTTTAATAGAAGGAGTAAGTACAGCAGCATCAATAACATGTACTAATGGTACTTCAATAGTTTTTGATGATGTGATATTTTTTAATTGATTTTCATCAAAGGTGTCTTTAATCTTATATTCTCCTTCAGCAGGTTTTGGTAAGGTAAGGGTCACGTTACCACCATTTTCAATTTTAAAACTTTCATTTTTTATAACATTATTATTATGTTTATAAACTATAGTAACATCATGTTTAGTAGTTCCTGAATTCTCTTTCATAGTGTAAGTGTTAGTATTAGTATCTTTTTCAAAAAAATAATCAGATGAAGGTCTTACTAGTGAAATAGTTGGCTCATTAGCTATACTGCCATTAACAGTTAAATAACTTTTTCCAATATAGTCTTGCATATTTTCTCCAAAATCATTGATTTTAAGAGATAATGTACCTTCTAGGTTTTTCTTTATTAATAAATCAGTATCTCTTGAAATTGTTATTTCGCCAGTACCTTTTAGATTTTGTATATCTATAGTTGGAACAAGTGCTTCAGTTAAAAATAATTTGCTATTTTCTTCTAAAGATAGATCACCAATTATATACTCAAAGTTATCTTTTACACTAACTGATGAATTTTTCAAAGATAAGTTTTGTATATTATCAAAAGTTGCATTATACATATTTACATTTTCAAGTTTTATAGTATGATTTTCGCTATCAGCTCCATAGAAAGTATTAACATATCTTGAATTAGAAGTTATATTTACTTCTCCATTCATTGGCATACCTTCCCCACCTAAGTCAATTCCTTCTGTAACTTGTGCACTTGATGACATTATACTAATTGTAGTTGGAGTAGTTTTAATTTCATCTTCATCACCTGCTAAAATTTTATGAAATCTTGTTTCTTCAGTTCCACCAGAGATTATAATTTCTGAATGATCTCCACCTTCTTTAGCACCATAGGTTCCAGCTATTAACATAGGTCTAGTATTAGGTTGTGCAATACTAATAAGTGTACTTACATTATTAAATTCTACTTTGTGCCCAGATACATAGATTTTAGGAATAGAAATACCTTCTGGTATCATATTAAGTACTAAATCTTTAAATTTTACATCTTTGCTTAACTCTACATCCATTCCTCTAAAATTCAATCTATGTCCACCATTACCATCGATAGTAACAGCTTTATCGATATTGAAAGGAACTCCTTCATCTGTAATGTAAATAATATTTTCTAATAGTTTAATAACATCTCCATCTTTTGCTTGTCTTATTGCATATGAAAAGCTTTGATATGGACTGTTTTCAGTACCAAATCCAGCAGTTGAATAGTCATCACCTCTAGTTACATATATTATTCTAGAAGTAACACTATTATTTTCGGATGTTGTTTGAGCATAGGTTGTTTTGGTGGGTAGTATAAAATTTGTTGTGACAAAACTTACAATTACCATCCCACATAATCCTAATTGACGTACTTTCTTTTTAGAATTTTTCAAATTTTATCCTCCTAACATATGAATTTTTTGATATTTGTATTTTATGATTACAAAGATTTTCTAAAAACTTAAATGAATTTCTTAAATTCTTTGTTTTTTTATTTAAGAAAGCAACAATAATCAATAGATATTAAAAAAAAAGTTATATTTATTATAAACATTTTACTGAGGAAAGTGTATATTTTTTCCTAGATTTACTATTTAAAATACAAATTTATTCAAAAAATACAAAAATAATACTTCAAGAAAACACTTTAGTTATATATGACAATTATATTATTTGATTGTATAATTATGGTAGAAAGCCCTTGGATAAATATATGGAGGAAAATATGATTAAAATATTGTTTTTAGAAGATGAGCCTAATATATTAGAGGTTACAACTGAATATATGAAGATGCATGGTTATGAAGTCACTTGTGTATGTAATGGAGAAGAAGCAATAGAAAAATTAAAAAATGAAGATTTTAATTTAGCTATATTAGATATAATGGTTCCTAAGATTTCAGGATTAGAAGTTCTACAATACATAAATAAAAACAAAAAGGAAATGTCTACAATTATGTTAACTGCTTTAGGTGATGAGCAAACTCAACTTAAAGCTTTTAATTTGAAAACTGATGACTTTGTAATTAAGCCTTTTTCACCTATATTACTATTAAAGAGGATAGAAGCAGTTTTAAGAAGAAGCTTAAAAGAAGAAAATGATAATTACACTAATAATGAGCTTTATATAGATGATAAAACCTATCAGGCTTATTATAATAATAAAAGTTTAAATTTAACTTTAAGTGAGTTTTTATTATTACAAACATTAATGAAGGAACCAAATAGAGTTTTTAATAGAGAACAATTAATTATAAGAATATTTAATGAAGATTATATATCAAATGACAGAATTATAGATGCACATGTTAAGAACTTAAGAAAAAAGCTACCTAATAATTATATTAAAACTGTAATTGGAGTTGGGTATCAGTTTAATAAGGAGGGTATCTGATGAATTTATCAAAGAAAACCTTTATGTATAGTGCTTTGCTTTCTGGAATGATTCTATCCCTTATACTAATTTATTTTATAGTTATGTTACCTTCCTTATATACAGATTATTTAAGTAAAAGTCATTACCAATCTATAAAGAAAATACAAGAAGAGTATATTAAGAATGAAGATTACAGTAATATATATTCGCCTAATCCATCGGGAACTATAAGTGTTAAAATTCCTTCAAGTGGTAAAGATATTTATGCATCAAATACCTTTGGTACAGCTAAGATTACAATAAAAGATGATGAAATAGATTTAATAAATTTATTAGATAAAGTTAGATATTATGCAAATAATACTGAGGAGTTAAAAGAACTTGAAGATTATGATATTAAGTTTTTTGAAACTTTAAAGAATAGTTTCTATAAAGATAATTTTATTGATGAATTACCAATAAACTTTGAGTTTGTTAGAAGTAACAATAAAAATCCATTTACTGATGGTTCAAGTAAAATGAATATAGTTGGAGATGATACTATAATTTTTGAACTTAATAACTTTGATGGAATAAATTATTATACAATTTTTTCTGCAGTTACTATTAATGATGGAAATATAATTATTACATTATTATCAGTAATGACACCTAAAATAGAAGAAATAAGATTTATTGTATTTCAAAGCTTACCAATGATAATAGCAGTAATTATTTTAATTATATTAATATCTACTTATTACTTTTCAAGAAAGATTATTATTCCAGTAAAGAAGCTTGCCAACCATGCTGAATTTATTAAAAATAATAATATAAATGAAGTTTATCCTATAGAAATAACAGGAGAAGATGAAATATCTTATTTAGGAAATACATTAAATGAACTTTATAGTAAGTTAAATGAAAGCTTTAAGGCTTTAGAAGAAAAGAATAAATTATTAATTGCTGAAAATAAGAGGCAGGAGGTATTTTTAAGGGCATCTTCACATCAATTAAAAACACCAGTTGCATCAGCACTTTTACTTGTGGAAGGTATGATTGATGAAGTTGGTAAGTATAAAAATACAAAAGAATATTTACCAAAAGTAAAGGAGCAAATTCAAGCTATTAGAAAAATTATAGATGAAATATTAAATCTTAATAATAAAGCTGTAAATAAGAAAATGGTTAATATAAAAGATTTAATTTATGAAATAATATGTAGTCATGAAATTGAAATAAAAGAAAAGCAAATTTTATTAGATGAAGAATTAGAAAATATTATAGAAGAAACGGATTATCACTTAATATATAAAATTATTGATAACTTAATTACAAATGCAATAACTTATACAGACAAAAATAACAATATAAAAATAACCTTAGTAAAAAATAAGTTAGAAATTATAAACTATGGAGCACATATAGATGAAGAGATTTTACCTAATATATTTGATGCTTTTGTATCAAGTAATAGTGAAAGCAGGGGGAGTGGTCTAGGACTTTATATAGCATATTATTATTCTAATTTATTAGGTTATAAGATAGAAGTTAATAATATTGTAAGTGGAGTAAAAGCTACATTAGATTTGCATAGAATCTTCATATGAAATTCATATGGACATACTATAATAAATTTATAGAAGATAGAAAGAGGAGAGGTTAAAATGCTTACTATAAATAATTTAGAAGTTAAGTATGGAAAAGAAGTAGCTTTAGTAATTAAATCTCCAATTGTATTTGAAGAAGGAGATAGAATAGGAATAATAGGATCCAACGGAGCTGGAAAAACTACTTTAGTAAAATCAATTTTAGGATTAATTATTTATAATGGCTCTATTAATACATCTGTAAAAAGCGAAGAAATTGCTGCACATATGCAATTTAATAATTATGTAGATACTATGGCAGTTAAGTATATTATTGAAGCTATATTAGATACAAAGATTAAAGATAATAAGAAGTTACAAGAATTAATTGATTTCTTTGATTTTAGAGATTGTTTAAAGAAAAAGTATAGTGCACTTTCAGGAGGACAAAAACAAAGATTAACTATAATACTTGTATTGATTCAAGATTCACCTTTAACCTTCTTTGATGAAGTTACATCTGGACTTGATTTTGAGACAAGGCAACAATTAATGAGTAAGATTGAAGAGTGGTACAAAAATAAGAAAACAACAATTTGTTTAGTTTCTCATTATTATGAGGAGTTAGAGCAATTAACTAATAAAATATTAATATTAGAAAAAGGAAGAGTTATTGATTTTGGTAAAAAGGAAGAGTTGTTCAAAAAGTATTGTGGTAAATCAATAATAATATTAAATAATACAAAGGAAAATATAGAAGTAACAAAAGCTTTTAGAAAGATAAAATCTCCACAACATTTAATAGCTATTTCTTGTTTAAATACAGATGAAGAATTAGAAGTATGTAGTCTTTTAATTGAAAAAGATATAAGTTTTAAAAGAAGTAATTGTGATATAGAAATTATGAGTATTAATGCAAAATTAAATAATGAAGTAGGTAGTGAGGAGGGTGAGGAGCTTGAAAGTAAAATTAGTTAGAAGCAATTTAGTTAAATATGAACTTAGAAATTTATTAGGAAATATATTTATGTTAATATTTGGACTTATTTTTCCAATATTTATGTCAATATTTTTAGGAAATTTAATTGGAGCACAGGTTCCATCTGAAACAAAAGATACAGTAGTTACTACCATATTTATAAGTAATAGTTTAATGCTTCCTTTGGCTACTGTATTCATTGGATATTCTGCAACTTTTTCACAAGAGCTTGAAAAAAATATACCACTTCGTTTTAGATTATTTGGCTATAGTGAGAAAACTTTAGTTTTATCAAAGATAGTTGCTTATTTAATATTTATGACAGTGGCAATGGTTATATATACAATAGTAGTATCCTTAGGTCTAAGAATATTGGTGCCATCCTTTGCTTCAGTTATTATTTTGATTGGTTCATTATATTTACTTTCTATTATATTTTTTGTGTTAGCTCATGGTATTGCATTATTTATAAAGAAATTTGGGCCAACCTATGCTATAACGATGATACTTTATTTTTTAATAATGATATTAAGTGGAATGTTTGGAGTGCAAGCAAAAGATTTTCCAGAACCTCTTATGAAAATAGCGTATCTTTTCCCTACAACTTATATATCTAGTGAGTTTGCTGATTTCTGGCAAGGTGGTAGCTATAATTTTATGCCTTATATACAATCTTTAATTTTATTTATAGCAGTATCAGCAATAGTTTTATTCTTAGCTATAAATAAAGATTCAAGATATAACCATAGAGAGAAGGTATCTGCTGCAAAGTAGAATGTAAAATAAAAATATATTTTATTAGGTAATTGTATTGTATTACTAATAAAGATTATAATTATTTTGATGGTATGAAAAGGAGTATATATGATGGTTAAAATACTAACAAGTGGCTTTCCTAATGGCTTTCCTGATGATTTTAGCAGGCTGTTGAAGATATATATAAAAGAAGCAGATATGAACTTTGTTTTTGTAGCTTCTGAATTTGAAAATATATATGAAAAGACGGATTGGTATTGTAATTACTTTTTAAAGATGTTTTCTGATTGTGGAATAACTTTTAAAAGTGTCAAGGTTATAGATGGTAGAGTTTCAAAAGAAGCTGCACAAGATATGGTTAGAAATGCAGATATTTTATGGCTAGCAGGTGGAGATACACCTAAACAGTTTACTTACTTGGAATCTTATGGACTAATAGCATGTATCAGAGAACAAAAAGGCGTGATTATAGGAATGAGTGCAGGTTCAATAAATATGACAAAAACGGCTGTGTGTACATTAACTTGCGAACATGATGAACTGAAAATATATGAAGCATTGGGATTAGTTGAATTTTCGGTTGAACCTCATTTTGATAAAGATAATATAACTGAGGAGTTACTTATGATTTCCGAAAAATATCCATTGTATGGAATATGTGATGATGGTGCTATCATATGCACGGATGATAACACATCATTTATAGGTGATGTATTCTTGATAAATAAGGGATATGTAACTCAACTTTAATATACTCTATTAATTTGGAGCAAATTGTATCAATAATTTTATATTGAAAAGAATAAGGGGCTAATATTACAGCTCCTTATTTTTTAAATTTATGCTAGTAACTTTCTGTAAATTTAAAAAAATAAATGATTTAATTCTTTTATAATGTTATAATCAATTAGCGAAAATAAAAAAGTAGGTGGTTAAATGTCAAATAATAGATTTCTACCAATAAGTAAAGAAGACATGAAAGAACGTGGCTGGGAACAATGTGACTTTATAATAGTTACAGGGGATGCCTATATTGATCATCATAGCTTTGGAACAGCAATTATTTCTAGAGTCTTAGAGGATGCAGGGTATAAGGTTGGTATTATTCCACAACCAGATTGGCATAGTACTGATGATTTTATGAAGCTTGGTAGACCAAGACTTGCTTTCTTAGTTAATGGAGGAAACATGGATTCCATGGTTAACCATTATACTGTAAGTAAAAGACCTAGAGAAAAGGATCTTTATACTCCAGGTGGGAAAATGGGAGCAAGACCAGATAGAGCAACTATAGTTTATTGTAATAAAATAAGAGAAGCTTATAAAAATATAGATATTGTTATAGGTGGAGTAGAAGCAAGTTTAAGAAGAATGGCTCACTATGACTATTGGGGAAATAACGTAAGAAATTCAATACTTATAGATAGTGGTGCAGATCTTTTAATTTATGGAATGAGTGAAAAGCAAATTGTTGAAGTGGCAAATGCTTTAAATGATGGATTTGAAGCTAAATACATAAGACACGTTAATGGTACTACATATACTATAGATTCATTAGATGAAATTTATGGTGATTATAAATTATTACCTTCTAAAGAAGAAGTTACAAAAGATAAGATGAAATATGCTGAAGCTTTTAAGATTCAATATGAAGAGCAAGATCCTGTAAGAGGAAAGGTATTAGTTCAAAAGCATGGTAATAAATATGTAGTTTGTAATACACCAGAAATGCCTTTAACAAGAGAAGAATTAGATAAGGTTTATGCACTTCCATATACTAAAGAATCTCATCCAATATATGATGAATTTGGTGGAATAGCAGCTTTAGAAGAAGTTAAGTTTAGTATAGTAAGTTCAAGAGGATGTTTTGGTAACTGTTCATTCTGTGCTATTACCTTCCATCAAGGAAGAGCAGTTCAAAGTAGAAGTGAAGCATCTATATTAGAAGAAGCTGTTGAAATAACTAATCTTAAGGACTTTAAGGGATATATACATGATGTTGGAGGTCCAACTGCTAACTTTAGAAAGCCAGCTTGTAAAACTCAGCTTACTATAGGAGCTTGTAAAACTAAGCAATGTTTAACTCCAAAACCATGTAAAAACTTAATAGTTGACCATAGCGAGTTCTTAGGTATATTAAGAAAAATAAGAAAGCTACCTAAAGTAAAGAAAGCTTTTGTTCGTTCAGGCTTAAGATATGATTATATAATGGCAGATAAGAATGATACATTCTTTAGAGAGCTTATAGAACATCATGTAAGTGGACAATTAAAGGTTGCACCAGAACACGTAGCAGCTAATACATTAAAGTATATGGGTAAGCCATCTGGTGATACTTATGATAGATTTAGAGAAAAATTCTTTAAGATAAATAAACAATTAGGTAAGGAGCAATATTTAATTCCATACTTAATGTCAAGCCATCCAGGAAGTGGATTAAATGAAGCCATAGAATTAGCTGAATATTTAAGAGATACAAAGTATCAACCAGAGCAGGTTCAAGACTTTTATCCAACACCAGGAACATTATCAACAGCTATGTTCTATACAGGAATTAACCCAATAACAGGAGAAGAGGTTTATATTCCAAAAACAAGAGAAGAAAAGGCTATGCAAAGAGCACTTCTTCAATTTAAAAATCCTAAGAACTATAATTTAGTTCATGATGCTTTAGTTAAGGCTGGAAGAGAAGACTTAATTGGTAATGGACCTAAGTGCTTAATTAAATCTAAGGCTGATAGATATATGGCTAAGATTAAGAAAGAAGAAGCTATAGCAAGAGGAAATTCTAAATCAAGAAAATCAAACTCAAAGCCAGGCTCTAAGTCAAATTCAAAGTCTACAAATAGTAAAAACTCATCAAAAGGAAAATTTGGAGAAACTAAAGGAAAAAACTCAAGAGCAAAGAATAGTAAAAGTAATAATAGAAATAGTACTAGAAGACAAGGAAGATAATAAACTATTATTAGTTTAATTCTATGTCCAAAGGGGAGCGTTAAGTGAAGAAGAGTTTTAAAATAGATGAATTTTTATTAAAATATCCATATGTAGAGAAAATTATCGAAGAGAAGAATATAGATGTTGAGGTTTTAAAGGATATTTACAATGATTTTGTAGATTATAAAGTATCTTATGAAAATCAAGCTAATTTTATAGCCAATATTCTACGTTCACAGTCAATGGTGCATACAGTAAAATCTAGAATTAAAGAACCAGATAGATTAATCGAAAAAATAATAAGAAAAACAGAAGATAGAAGATTAAAATATGGTGATGATTTTCAATTTACTGTGGATAATTATAAGAATGAGATAAATGACTTAATTGGAATTAGAGTTATTCATATATTTAAGGATCAATGGCAAGCTATTCATGAATTTATAATGAAGACTTGGAATGTTATAGAAGTTACTGCAAATGTTAGAGATGGAGATAATACTAAGATATTTGAAGAACTAGATATAGAAGTTAGATCAAGAGTATCAGGATACAGATCAGTTCATTACTTAGTAGAATTTTATCCAACTAATGAAAAAGTTATAGCAGAAATCCAAGTTAGAACAATATTTGAAGAAGGATATGGTGAAATAGACCACAGACTAAGATATTCACATGTAGAGATACCAGAAATCCTAAAATCAAATCTTCTTTTATTTAATAGGATAGTTGGCTCAGCAGATGAAATGGCCTCCCTCATTAACGAATTAAGTAAAGAATGGTCTAGCAAAGAAAATGAACTTTTAAAAATAATTGAAGAACAAAAAGAAGAAATTGAAAGATTAAAAAAATAAAAAAATAAAAAAGATATAAGGTGATATGGACTGATTTTTTCTATATAGATCCTTATATCTTTTAATTTACATATTAAAAAGAAGATAAATAAAGTGTATAGCATATACTTTTTGAATATATTTTTAGAATTAAAGGCTTGGAAATAATAAATTTAAGATAACTAAAATAGAGTTATGAAAACTATGTAGTAAAATTGAATCAGTTAAGTTATTTTTATATTTATAGATTAAAGAGTATACTACACCTGAAAGTCCTGAAGTTATACTTTGTATAATATGCCCAGAAAATGCTCCATGTATGATACCAAATATAAAACTTTGAATAATAATAGATAAAAATGAGGGCATTAATTCTGTAAGTTTTTGAAGTAATATGCCTCTAAAACATATTTCTTCACATATTGGAGCAATAACAACTAAAGAAAGTATGCTCCAGAAATATAATTGAGTTTCACTTGTAACATTATTGGGTATATATTTTATTAATATATTTGCCATTGTTAATTTAAAACCTACAAGGATAAAGGCAAATAATATTAATAATAAAGTATTTTTTAATGTTATCTTATGTATTTTTAAATATTCTATAGGGGACTTATTTTCTTTTTTTAATAAAAGAATAAAGAGAGAAATAGAAAGTATTAATGCTAAAGAGAATCCAATATCATCATTAAATTCAAAATTATCTTGTAGGAAAAATACAAAGAAAAAACTTATAATAAACGTAATAATATATTTACATATATTCATGAAAAAGTTAAAAATATCTTTTATTTTATAATAAATACTTGTCAATATTAATCCTCCTCAATTAAGTATAAAGGATATAATATACCAATATCCTTTATACAATTTTTAAAATTTAATTAATTTGCATTAAAACCATCATAAAAACCATTAAAAAAGTCTCCAATACCATCCCAACCACCGTCTCTAAGGTCAGTATAAATCTTTTTAGCTCCATCCCAAGTATCTAGTAACCAATTACCACCAGAAATATTATTTAATTCTTTATTTTCTAATTGTATAAAATTCATAAAAATTCCTCCTAAATATAACAATTTTATAATTAATTTGATTTTAAATTTAGTAAACTGGTATACCGTAAATCATATCATGAACTTCGTTTTTGAACCAGCTCCATGCGCTACCAACTGCTTTACCTACTTTGTAACCAAAATCATAATCAGCTGGGCTACCGGCATTTATTGTGATTAACTCATTAGAATCAATTAACTCAAAATTTAAATTTAGTTTAATTTCCATAATAAAAACCTCCATTTATATATTTATAATAAACCCCTTAATTCTGGCGCCTTCTATAAGGAGAGTATTAACTAATTAAAGAATATTAGAACTTATAGATACATAAGCATCAGTTTAGAAATTTTCCATTTCTTCTGGAGTTTTTGCTTCTTTAATATTTACTGTATATAAAGAACTTATTGGTATTAGTTTATTATTTTCAATATGCTTTTGTAGATTTCTAATTGTATTTTGAAAAGTCATAGGATTACCTTTATGACTTACTTTTAAGCAGTTTATAAGTTTGAATTCCTTTCTTAGCTTGTACATATCAGTTCCATTGAATTACTTATCTACTGGTATTAGAATTTCAATATCCATAGTTGGTGTCATAGATTGTGTAACTGAATATGTAGTAGAAATTTTAGGACCAACTACTGTTAAGTTATTATCTTTAATAAAAGATTCTATACTGTTCATTTCTTTTTGAACTTCAGTTTGGGTAAGTTGTTTTCTAAATGACAATAAATTAGTTAAATATAGTTCTTGACCAGTTTCTATCATAAGATTTCTCCTTAATTTCTAATAAGTATTTTAAATATAAAACATTACAAAAGTTATGATAACATATTTACAAAAAAAGTAAATAGTTTACACTTTAAATATATTATACAAATTATCACAAAAAAGGAAGAGGGATTTATTTAAATGGGTATACTAAAAAAATATAATTGTATAAAACAACATGATATAAAAGATTGTGGTGCAGCTTGTCTTGCCACTATTTCTAAACAATATGGATTAAAGACGCCAATATCAAAAATTAGGGAAGTCGCTGGAACAGATTTAAATGGAACATCAGCTTATGGAGTAATTAAAGCAGCTGAAGTATTAGGTTTTATTGCAAAGGGAGTAAAAGCGTCAAAGCCAGAGGATATTTTCTCTGAATTTCCGAAACCTGCGATAGCACATGTAATTATGGATGGAATTCTTTTACATTATGTCGTAATACATAAGGTAACAAAAGAAGAAATATTAATTGCAGATCCAGGTAAGGGAATAGTTAAATATACTCCAGAAGAATTCTTTAAAATATGGACTGGAGTATTAATAATTATGGTTCCTGCACCAACTTTTGAAAAAGGTGATGAAACAAAAGGATTGTTTCAAAGGTTTTGGGGACTTATTAAAGTTCAAAAAAATTTATTAGTAAATATATTTATATCATCTATATTAATAACACTTATAGGTATAATGGGATCATTTTATTTTAAATTTTTATTAGATGATATATTACCAAATAATTTAAATAAAAGTTTATTAGTAATATCCTTGGCAATGATTGGACTATCTATATTTAAGATAATAACAGAATTTTTTAGAAGTCTTTTATTAATTCATATGTCACAAAATATAGATATACCATTATTACTTGGATATTATAACCATGTAATTGATCTCCCAATGAACTTTTTTGGAACTAGAAAAGTTGGAGAAATAATATCGAGATTTAATGATGCAGGGAAGATAAGAGATGCAATATCATCAGCTACACTTACTTTAATGATAGATACATTAATGGCTGTTGTTGGTGGAGTTATTCTTTATATGCAAAGCTCAAAATTATTTTGGTTTTGCTTTATTCCAATAGTATTGTATTTAGCTTTAGTATTTATATTTAAAAAGTCTTTAGAAGATGTAAATAGAAATTTAATGGAAGATAATGCTAGACTAACCTCATACTTAGTTGAATCAATAGAAGGTATAGAAACAGTTAAAGCATTTAATGGAGAAAGAAAAGTAAATTTAGAAACTGAAAAGAAATTTATTAAATTTATAAAATCGGTATTTAAGTATGGATATGTAAATAATATTCAAGGATCGCTTAAGAATACTGTAAAAAGTATATTTGGAATATGTATATTGTGGATTGGTGCTTATTTAGCCTTAAAGGGTGATATAACAGTAGGTACATTAATAAGTTTTAATTCTTTACTTGCATATTTTATTGAACCAGTAGAAAGAATGATAAATTTACAACCTCAATTACAAAGTGCTATGGTAGCAGCTGATAGATTAGGAGAAATTCTAGATCTAGAATTGGAAAAATCTAAAGATGAAGATAAGAAGATAAATCCTAATACTTTATTAGGTAACATAAACTTTAAAAGTATTGATTTTAGATATGGAACAAGACAATTAGTTTTAAAAAATATAAATATGGATATAAAACCAGGAGAAAAAATAGCGTTAGTAGGGGAAAGTGGATCTGGGAAAACAACTATTGCAAAGCTTTTAATGAGTTTTTATAATACTGAAAAAGGTGAAATAATTATAAATAATTATAATATTAAAGATATAAATAAAGAAGCATTAAGAGATAAGATGTCATATATATCTCAAGATTCATTTTTCTTTTCGGGTAGTATAAAGGAAAACTTACAATTTGCAAATGAAGATGCAACTTATGAGGAAATAATAGAAGTTTGCAAACAAGCTCAAATACATGATTTTATAAATTCATTACCATTAAGGTATGAAACTCCTTTGGAAGAAAAGGGGACAAACCTTTCAGGAGGACAAAGACAAAGACTTGCAATAGCTAGAGCATTAATTAAAAAGCCAGAAATATTAATTATGGATGAAGCAACTTCAAATTTAGATTCAATAACTGAAAAAGTAATAGAAAAAACAATTGAAGAATGTACAAAAAATGTTACAACTATTATTATTGCACATAGACTTAGTACAATAATGAGATGTGACAGAATATATGTTATGGATAAGGGAGAGGTAATAGAAGAAGGCAATCATGAAGATTTACTAAAGAAACAAGGATATTATTATAGATTGTGGTCTGGATAAACTTTAGAGGAATTTAATGAAGTTGCAGCTACAAGTAAGGTTGAACAAACACTTATTGCAAATCCGTTTTTAGGAGGTGTAAATTAATGAAATATAAAATAGAAGAACTTAAGGATATAACTGATTCAAGAGAGATAATGCAGAGTAAACCAAATGGATTTTCTAAATATATGACATATATAATAATTGTATTATTAGCAAGTGTTATAGTATGGTCTATACTAGCTAATAAAGAAATAACAGTAAAAGCATCAGGCGTTGTTAGACCATCAATAGAAGTTACTAAATTATCTAGTGGAGTTAATGGAACAGTGACAGAGATAAATATTAGTGAAGGGATGACAGTTAAAAAGGGAGATGTTCTATTAGTCATAAATGGTGAAGAATATGAAGTCCAAAAAAAATCTTTAGAAGAATCATTAAAGAATAGGGAAAATGATCTTGAAGCTAATAAGAAATTAAAAAAATCTATTTTAGATGAAGTTAATTACTTAGATTCTGAAGATACTATTGAGAAAATTTATTATAAAAAGTATCAGTTGTATTTGGAAAATTTAAAAAATGGAAATTCTCAGGTTGACTCCCTTGAAAGTCAAAAAGAAAATATTAAAGAAACAATAAATGATTTAAATTTACTTTTAAAATCAATGGAGGAAGAAAAAAATGAATTTGATTCAAATCATTATTTATACTATCAATATAAAGATTATGAAATGACATTACAAAATTATAGGATACAAATATCAGATTATACTAATCAAATTAATGATTTAGAAAAGGGCAAAGTTAAAGCAGATAAAGAAAGTAAAGAAGAGAATCTACAAATTAAAAACAATAATGAAATTATTGATAAACAAATTAAGGAAATAGAAAATAATATTAAAAATATAGAAAAAGAAATAGAAAAGTATAAGAATAATCAAAAAATGAATATATCTAATACAATTGCACAAAATGAATTTAAATTAAAGGAAGGAGTTGCAACTTCTAGCAATGGTAGTTATAAGGAACAGTATATTACACAGTTAGATAGCACCATAATGTCTTTAGAATCAACAATTTCAGAAATAAAAATGAATTTAGATGTTGCAAATAATAAGATTCAATCAACTAGTATAAAAGCAGATAGTGATGGTATAGTAAATTTAATTAATGATATTAAAGTAGGAGATTTTATTCAAGCTGGTACACAGATAGCCTCTATAATACCAAATGATAATGATGAATATAAGGCAGAAATATATATAGAAAATCAAAAGTTTGGTGAAATAAAAGATGGAGAAGATGTTATATTAGAATTTGTATCATTACCACAAAGAGAATATGGTATTGTAAGGACTAATCTTAGTGATATAAGCGTAGACGCTAAAGTTAGTGAAAAAGAAAAGACTAGTTATTATACTGGAATATGTGATATACCAGTTAAAACAATGACAAATAAGAAGGGAAATAGTATAGATATTAAAAATGGAATGTTAATTGAAGCTAGAATTATAAATAGAGAAGTATCATATTTTAGATATTTCTTAGAGAAGATTAATATTTTAGATTAAAAGAATTTGATTTCCATATTAAATTATATACAGCTAAAATTTATAAATTCATTCCATTTTTCATTGCTAAGATTTCTGCTCATAAAATAAACCCTTTTTGATAAAATTACTACTATAATTTTATCAAAAAGGGTATTCCTTGACTATTTTGACGCTTACCTATAAATTAATAAATTTTACTTTATAAGATTATCAGATATGATTTTTCTACCTTGCTGTGCAAAACTTAAAGTTGTAGATTCAAAATTATATACTAACAAATTTTCAGTATTACGTGGTAATTCAATAATGACTTTTCCAGAACTATCAAAAACAGCTGTAGGTGCTGTTTGATATGGAGATATAGCATTTACAGATACTATTGTAGAAACATTTTCAACAGCTCTTGTCTTAAGATGTGATTTTATTAATTCATATCTTTCAATATCATCATTATTAGATACATCATAGAAGATTACTACATTAAAATCTGTTTCTGATTTATATAGTTCCCTAAAATACTCTGGAAATCTAATTTCAAAACATATTCTAATACCTATTTTAAAAGTATCTATTTCAAAAATGCCTTTATTATTATGAGCAGTGAAATTTTCTTTATCATATCCCCATAAGGCACGTTTATTATAAGGTGCAATTTTATGTTCTTCTGGTGAAAATATCATAGCACTATTAAAGTATTTTTTATTATACATTGTTACAGATCCAATAATAATGAACATATTATATTTTATAGATAGTTGTTGTAATTCATAAAAACATTGTTCAACATGAATAAAGTCAATATTATCACATGATTGTATAGTAAGGGGATGGTAGCCTGTTAAAGAACATTCTGGAAATACAAGTAATCTTATTTCTTTATCAGCAGCTAATGATATAGCTTTTTTTATTGTATTCATATTATCATTTATATTACCAGTTACTGAAAATTGATATGCTCCTACTCTCAATATAGCTCACCTCAAAAAAGATTAGTAATAAATAATTAAAATAATTATTTCTCTTAATTTATTAAGTATATATAATTTGTATATTTTAACATGAATAAAAATAAAAGATAAATTATTAAATAAATACTAATTACTTATTATTCAGCTTTTTTTCATCTAGATATGATTTCCAAAGATAAATACATGATATAAAACTTATTGATAAAAAAATGTAAGTATATATTGTAAATTCATCTAAGATACTTAAAATTAGTAAAAAAATTAAAGTGAACAATAAAATATAAGTTGATGTTATTGAAACTATTTTAAGTGCTCTAGCTCTATCACTCATACTTTTCCTCCTTTGAAATAAATTTTCAGTTATTTTCTCTTTTTCATAATAACTTCAATTATGTACGCAATGAATAAAGATGTACCAATTAGTAAGAGTAAACCTATAAAACTATAAGTAACTCTATGCTTTCTAAAGCTAATAAAATTAAGAATATCTGTTTTGAAAATATGACCTATAATGTAATATAGGAAGATAACAGATAATACAATAAGTATTGCAAGTTTTTTATCTTTTGGGCTTATATTATTAATATTTTTATACTTTTTTAAATTCTTTCTATCTTTAGCTAACAAAAAACAAGTTAGTACTATTAATAAAATATAAATTAATCCAATATACATTTGTACCTCCTTAATATTTATTATATTTTTAGAATGAACTTTTAACTTTAAAAATTTGGGAATAATAAATTCAATATAACTAAAAATGAATTGTAAAATGAATGTAGTAAAATTGGAATAGTTAAATTTTTTTTATAGTTATATACTAAAGCATATAATATCCCTGAAAGACCTGCTACTATGCTTTGTATAAGATGACATGAAAGTGCTCCATGAGATATACCAAATATAAACCCTTGAATAATCAAAGATAAAAATAATGGCATTATTTCTTTGAGTTTTTGAAATAATATACCTCTAAAAAATATTTCTTCAGATATAGGAGCTAAAATAACTAGATGAAGTACACTCCAAAAATATAGTTGAGTTTCAGTTGAAACATTTGTAGTGATAGTTTGTCTTAACAGAGCTATTATTCCTAAATCTACAGGTACAAGGATAATAGTAAAACATATTAGTTGTAATATGGTTTTTAAATTTACCTTATGTATTTTTAAATATTTAAAAGGAGATTTCTTTTCTCTTTTTAACAATAAAAGAAAAAGAGAGGTAGCCATAATTAATGCTAGAGAGAATCCAATATCATCGTTAAATTTAAAAATATCTTGTAAAAAAAATACAAAGATAAAACTTATAATAAAAGTAATAATATATTTAAAAATATTTAAAATGAATATTAATATTTCTTTTGTTTTATAGTAAATTTTGGTAAACATAAATCCTCCCTATCAAGATAAGTTAATTGTGTAAAGTTATCTTCTTTTCTTTAAACAAAATAATCCTGATATTAAAAATAATAATCCTGAAAATAAAATATAAAATTCATGTCCTATAAAATAAATTACAACATATGTGATTCCAAGAATAGTAAATATAAAGTAAAAAGGGATATTACTAATTTTTTTTATACTCATTTTAAATCACTCCATATATAGTTGATAATTATGAATACATTAATTATCTTTATTTAATTTTTTAATAAGGTTAATGATGTTTGGTATTTGAGCAAATAAAGAGAATAGACTCATAGGTATAACATAATATTGTTTTGAGTATATTCCCCAATATATAAGCAAAATAGTTACAATAATAAGTAAACATGAACATAGCAATAAAAATTTATTTTTATTAAAAGATAATTTCATTACAACCTCCAATTTAAATTATTTGGCTTTATATAGACGTATTAAACTTATAATATTTAGAATAATTGAAGTAAAGAATATTATCATAAAATCAATTTTTTTATTAAAACATTCATATATAAACATTAAAACAGAAAAAATAATTAATATTATAAAGGCAATATAAAATAAAATCTTTTTACGTTTAGACATAGTTAATATAGTCACTCCTTATATGGTTATTTAAAATGAGTATTATAGCGTATTAAATCAAAACCATTTTAAAATGAAATTTAATAAGTTAGAAATTATAAGTAAAGATGATGCAATTAGCATTGTTATAACAATTTTTAATGATTCTTTTCTAATATGTTCTGGAGTTATGTCATTGGGATTCATTTTCTTTAATTCTTTTTGCATTTTTATTATTTTAATAAATGGTGGAACACCTACAAATAATGCTATTACAATACATATAATGGAAATTACTTTAAGCAAATTTATCATTTCGTATCCTCATGAAGCTTGTAGAAATATTAAAGTGTATTTATTTAGAAAATATAGAATTATAAGTTAATAATAACATATTTACAAAAAAAGTAAATAATAGATGCTTTCAATATATTAAATAACACTATTTAATAATACTAAGAATATTTTAGTCACTTAGGGAAAAAATACTAAGTATGATTTAAAATATTGAAAGAAGGTGTGCCACTATGTCATTAGAAAGTATGATTATTAAAAAGTATTTTAAAAACAATAATGCAGTACCTTTTAAGGTTATATTTAAAGATGGTAAAGAGTTAAATATAGATAAAGGAGATCCTAAGTTTGTTATTAAAGTAAATGGAAGTATAGATAAAAAATTATTATTTACTAGTACATCTTTAGCTTTAGGGGAAGCCTACATGGATAAGGTATTAGATATGGAAGCTGGAGATTTATATGATGCATTAGATATTGTAATGGGAAGCTTAGAAGAATTTAATGTTAATGAAGGTATATTAAGTAAATTAATGCATTCATCAACATCTAAAAAGAATCAAAAGAAAGAAGTAAGTTCACATTATGATATAGGAAATGATTTTTATGAGCTTTGGCTAGATGAAACTATGAGCTATTCTTGTGCATATTTTAAAAATGAAGATGACACATTATATGAAGCACAAAAAAATAAAGTTGACTATATATTAAAGAAATTACAACTTAAAGAAGGTATGAGTTTGCTTGATATAGGCTGTGGCTGGGGATATTTATTAATTGAAGCAGCTAAGAAATATAAGATACATGGAGTTGGAATAACTTTAAGTGAACAACAATATTTAAAGTTTAAGCAAAGAATTAAAGAAGAAAATTTAGAGGACTATTTAAGTGTTCAATTAATGGATTATAGAGATTTGGAAAAGAGCAATTTAGAGTTTGATAGAGTTGTAAGTGTAGGAATGCTGGAGCATGTTAGTCGTGAAAATTATGAGCTTTTCTTTAAGAATGTAGATGCAGTATTAAAGGACAAAGGGCTATTTTTATTGCATTATATTAGTGGTAGAAAAGAAAGTTCAGGAGATCCATGGATTAAAAAATACATATTTCCAGGGGGAGTTATACCTAGTCTAAGAGAAATAATAAATATAGGAAGTGAACTTAATTACTATACCTTAGATGTAGAGAGCTTAAGAAGACATTATACTAAAACACTACTTTGTTGGTATGAAAATTATAAAAATAATATAGATAAGATTTCAAATATGTTTGATGAAAGATTTGTTAGAATGTGGGAATTGTATTTATCTTCTTGTGCTGCATCCTTTAATAATGGAATGATAGATTTACATCAAATATTATTTTCAAAAGGAAATAATAACAATTTAGAAATGACTAGGGATTATTTATATAGATAATTTAATAAAAGTAAATATATAAATATTTGAATTATTAAGCTTACTGTTTATATAAATGGTAAGTTTTATTTTATATTGCAAAAAAAT
>NZ_JBNPON010000019.1:0-49738 GCF_050315195.1 Clostridium sp. SGI.024
TCATAGGTTAGAAAGTAATAGATTTAAATGGCCTACTACTCAAGAAGAAGCTTTAAAAGTAAACAAGGAAGAATTAAAATGGTTGCTTAAAGGATATGAAATAAGAAATAAATCTAAATTTAAGCCAGTTACTGAAAAAAATTATTACTAAAATAAAGATAAAAAACTTAAAATTCTATAGTATAAATTAGCCGTAACCCTTTAGAAATAAAGGGTTTTATGTTATAATATGCATATAGATAGAATATTAAGGAGTAGCTAAAATGGAGTTTGAATTTCTGGAAAATGAACTTGATGAAAAAACAAAATCTTTGATTCAAAAAATGGAAAATGAACTAAAATCTAAAGATAAAGAAATTGAATCTAAGGATAAAAAAATTGATGATTTAAAAAATGAATTAGACTATTTAAAAAGACAATTGCTTAATAAAAATAGAAAGATATTTGGGAAATCCAGTGAACAAGTAGATGTTAACCAAATGTCTCTTTTTGATGAAGCTGAAAAAAATAGTGATCCTAAAGCTCCAAGTACTGCTTTTTATAAAACAATGGCTTCAAATGAATTAATAGCTCATATGCTTATTATGAAATATCAGCATGCAATGCCTTTATATAGACAACAAAATTACTTTTTATTAAATAATATAGATATGGCACAAAGTAAATATTCATTTGTATTAGCTTAATTAAAAGCCTTTCAATATATGTGAATTCCTCTTTTAATATATATTGTTTGTTTTCAAATAAAATCTTTTTATCAAGATTGTGACATAAATTTTTATATCCTCCCATTAATCGTCCTGGATTTAAGTAATGAGTTTCATTTCTTATACTTCTTAAAAAATGGGCATACATATAAGTTATAAGTCTGTACATATATTTATCTTTACTTTCAAATAAAGTCTTAGCAATTTCTTGTTTTGCATAAAATACCTCTATCATATTATCCCAATAACCGTTCCAATACCTCGTCCCTTTACTCAATGTATTCCTATCAGTACGATCATAATGGTAGTATGGATTTGAAATTACATAAAGATAATTAGCCGAATGTAATCCTTGTAAAATAGCAATTTAATCTTCATGTAGATTTATTTTTTCATAAAATTTCATATCTTTTATAAGATTACTTCTAAACATACAGAAGCATGCATATCCAGTTGTAATATATTTATCTGTATGTAAGTCACCATAAAGAGGAAGTATATAATCATTATAAATCTCTTTTATTTCATACTTACCATCATCAACCGGAAAATTTCGGATAATTGCAGTTCCATCTTCTCTATGTCTATATGCAGAAAAAAATATCATATCTGATTTTGTTTGATTTGCAGTATTATACAGATCTTCGCACATATTCATTTCACACCAATCATCGCCATCAACAAAGCAAGTATATTCTCCTTGAGATTCTTTCACACCTTTTTTTCTTGCCAATGAAACACCACAATTTGACTGACTAAATATCTTTATCCTTGAATCATTTTTAGCATATTCTTCAAGCAATTCTAATGTTTTATCTGTTGAACCATCATTTACAACAATAATTTCGATCTCTTTTAAAGTTTGATTAAGTAAAGAATGCAGACATCTTTCTATATAGTCTTCCATATTGAATACTGGAACAATAATACTTATCAATACATTTGAATCTTTCATATTATATTTCTCCTTATTCTCCTCAAATAGACTATTTTTCTAGATGTATTGCTCCAACTTTTCTAATATTTAAATCATAAATATTATCTTTTTTTATTATTTTAGATATAAATTCAATATAATCATTCACATCTTCTTCATTCAATATACACATAATAACCCCTGCGAATCCTCCCCCATGTACTCTACAGCATCCTCTTCCTTTTAATTTTATAAATAACTCTGATAAAGCTAATGCTTTTATAATATTCTGTTTTTTATTCTCATAGTAACAATTCTGTAATAATTTCCATGATGAATTACCCGATTCTTCAATCATATTAAACATATTAATTAAGTTATCATCATCCATATAATTTAATACATTTTCTACTCGTATGTTTTCTTCATAAAAATGTAATGCTCGTAAAATAGCTCTATCATTTTCAACTGTACTGTTTAGTTTACCTAGATTATCTAGAAATTCTTTAAATGTTCTTTCTGACAATTTATTACACCCCATTGCATTAGAAACACTATACATTTCTTTTGGAATACTGCTATATAAATTGCTTAAATCCGCATGATCTCCTTCAGTATTGACAATTACTAACTTATATCCATGCCTTTGTAAATTAAAATCTATTTTCTTATATTTAACTTCATTAGAAAAATCTAAGTAGATTGCCCCACCTGCTGCACAAGCCATTTGATCCATTAAACCAGAGTCCTTTTTCCAATAGACATTTTCCGCATATTGCCCAATTTTTGCATAATCAACAATACTCATTGTATTTTCATTGAAAAAGTAATTTATAATTGAACAAAGCAACATTTCAAATGATGCAGATGAACTAACTCCTGCTGCAGAAATAACTTCTGTTGTAATATAACAATTAAATCCACTTATTTTAAAACCTTGATTAATTGTACCTTCTACAATACCTGCTATTAAAGAAACTGTTCCATTTCCCTTTTTAATAGAATCTAATCTTGTAATATCAACTACAATTTCTTCATAACCTTCACTAATAACTTTAATAAGATTTGAATTATTCAAAGCTGCCGCTCCTATAGTATCCATACTAATACTTGCTGCAATAACCTTTCCTCCATTATGATCAGTATGATTTCCTATAATTTCTGTTCTTCCTGGAGCTGAAAAAAAATCAAAATTATCTTCATTAAAATTCTCTTGAAATTTTTCAGAAAGATATTTATATCTTTCTTTAACTTTTACATCTTCTCCATATACTTCCAATAACTTTTCTTTTTTTGGTAATTTCATTTTTATTCCTCACTTTCATTTTTTAACATTTATATTATTATTTTTAGTTTTTTAAAGTAAAATTTCCATAAAAAAATTGAGAATTTATGGAACTATTTTGATTTTTTTCCTAATATATTGGAGTAAATTGATGTAAAATAGTATTATATTGATAAGGAGGGATGTATTGTGCAAATAGTAACTAACGATGAAAAAAAAGAATTAAAAAAACATGGCAATCACAAATTTCCATTTCTTGTAAGTTTCGAAAGGATATCTCAATATGAAGCAGGGGCATTTCTATGGCATTGGCATCCAGAAATAGAACTTACTATCATCACAAAGGGAGAAATGATATATAAGATAAATCACGAGGTTATACATCTAAAAACTGGCGATGCTTTATTTGGTAACAGTAATACACTTCATGCTGGTAATATGATTAATAAATTAGATTGTGAATATACTTCTATTACTTTTAATCCAAAACTCATCTATGGGTATGACAATAGTATTATATATACTAAATATGTTGTCCCTATAACTCAAAATACCTATATACATGCCTTTGTTTTCCAAAAAAAAATTAAATGGCAAAAAGAAATCATTGATATAATTATGGAACTAATCATTTTAGATAGTACCACTCCTCCTCTTTTTGAGATACAAATCACTATGTTATTACAAAAATTTTGGTATATTTTACTATCAAACATCTCCAGCTTGCCAATATCAAAAAACTATAGTAAGCGTGAATATGATAGAGTATTTAAAATAGTTTCTTATATTGAAGATAACTACTCAAAAAAGATAACTCTTAGCGAGTTATCTAAAATGGTATTTTTATGTGAAAATGAGTGCTGTAGACTTTTTAAAAAACAGATGAAAATGTCTATTTTTCAATTTGTATCACAGTACCGTATAGAAAAAAGTATCGACTACTTAATAAATACTAAAACTTCTATTTCAACTATATCAAATCTAGTAGGATTTTCTGACTCAAATTACTTTACAAAAATGTTTAAGAAATATACTGGTTACACTCCTACACAATATCGTAAAAGGCTTCATAATGATAATAAATCATCTTATACGCGTTGATTTTTACGATTAATAATATCTTATTATTTTTATGTATTAAAAATACACTTTTTGTATAGAAATGCACACCCATAGTAAAATCTTACTAAAAGGTATGCATAAATACTCAAAATGTATAAAAATGGCTAAAGCCTCTATGTAAAAGCACCTAAAAACTTCCTTATAAAAAGAAAAACACAATGGTCAAGCCTTGATTTTACAAGGTTTTACCATTGTATCCTAACTTCAGTTCTTATTTGGTGGAGGCGATACGTGACCTTTAAAATTCACGTAGTGAACTAGCACTAATTCAAACTTGTTGAATAATAAAATTCTCTATATTTAACTTTCTACTTCTATTTCATATATACTTGCACTAATTATTCTTCATATATTTTTATATTTCCTACTAACTTTAACTTCTCATCTAATACATAAACACCACTGCAATGTGGTTGTATATAATTATCATCCCTATGTCTATCTCCAATAATTCTTTTTTCTGCCAACACAGTCCATAATACACTTAAATTATTCTTTTCTAGATAATTCAACAATTTTCCTTTATTAATAAAAAAACCTATATCTTCGTTCATTAATTCTTTACTATCAAAGCAAATAACATTTTCTTCAGAATCATACAATATTGAATTTGCTTTACCATATTTCATACCTAGCTCTTTATATAATTCTTTACATGGTTTATACCAAGACGTAAAAGTATCTGAATCTAATCTATCACCTTTTCGTTCACTATTATATATACATGAAGGCAATAAAACCTTGAAATTATTATAATATTCTTCATAATCATCAAAAAAGTTTATTGTCTCTTCACCACAATAATATGAGTTCTTAAAAAAGTTATATGCACCTGACCAATAGTACTCTCTATTATATAAATAATAGTTCTCATTTGCTTCTGAAGCTCTTCTTCCCATAAAATCTCTATCTTTTAAAACCTCAATTATAGATTTTATTTCATTAGACTTAACTATATAGCTATTAATCTGAATCCACATATCTTTTTGTGGAATTTCATATTTTTTTCTTCCTATTTCATTCTGCTCAGTCCAAGTATACCATCCATTAAGTAAAGCAAATTCTTCTCCTTTATATTTAATATTCACCAATTTATTAATATCGGGTATATCATTAAAAGTACTTAGCCACTCTACATTCGATAACTTAGGTATATTATACAAATCAAGATGTAACTTCTTTTCTGTATCATCTTTGATTTCAAGTGCTATAGCTGTAGGATCTATATTTCTTATATAAGGAATAAATGAACCCTTACAATAATCTTGTACCTTATCTCCACAGCAGTCTGCATTAATTTCCATTTTATAATTATCAGCTACCTGCGCAGCAAGTTCATATAAGGCTATCCATTGATACTTTTTTCCTATTCTTTCACATGCATTATTTTCTTTATAATAACTTGAAAGATCTCTGTCAAATTCACCGTGTTTCTCTACATTATAACCCATGTCAAAAATCTTTTTAATTGCTATATTCTTCAAGTCATTATAATCTAAGCCTTTCCATTCTGAAAAATATCTTTGAAATACATACCTACCAAAATCCCCATATCCTCCTGGAGAGCCTTCTCTATCATATTCAACTTTCATTGAACTTAAAATTGTATTTTGACTCCAATAATAATCCTTAAACCCATTAGCTTTATAATCATATTCGTATTTTTCAATCTCCTCATCACTTGGCACTAAAGGCATATTAGATTTATAAGGAGGTTGTACATCTAATTCCTTTAATTGATTAGAAGGAACCACATGTTTAGCATATTCAACAATATTCATGGCATAATCACGCATTAATATATTAGGATAAACATATTCTTTACTAAATACTTTGTCATATACAAATTTAGCTAACCTATCAATATTATCTACGTTTTCTTCAAAAACAACACATCCGAATGCAACTGCATATACTCTCTCAATAATATATGGATCATCAGCCTCTTCAAATTTATTCATCACTTCCATTAATATATCTATTTTACCTTTTAGTAAGTTCACTAAAGCTTTAGTAGCCCTATCCCTTAATTCATTATTGGAAGAAATTAAAAAAGTAGATACCATTATTGCTGCTAGATATATTGTTTCATCTAGTACATTATCATATACTTTTTTATTAATACACCAATCTAATACTCTATTTAAGGGTGACCCCTCTTCGCTATAAAGATTATTATACATAGGTATAAAAATAGAATCCCTATCTGCCATTTCAAAACTCAAAATATAGTCAACTGTTTTCTTTGCATTAAAAACATGACCTATTTTAGTTGAAAGTAATATAACTGAATTAAAAAAACTATCAAACCCCCAATTACTCTTAATAACGAACTCATTTATATATTTAATAGTTTTCTCTTCAATAGAGTCTGAAGATCTCCACTTTAGAGCACTACAGAATGCATTAATTATTGATTTTTTATTTTTGTTCTCTTCAAATATTTCAAAAATCTCATATTTATTACTTTCTGATAATACAATTGCCAGTACTTCCAATATATCTTCTCTATATTTTAAAGAACTATACTTTCTATAAAATTCTTCAATACCAATTTCGTCTAATTCTTGTACCAAAAGTTTAGCATATAAGTAATCCTCTAATTTTTCATATGTTACATATACATATTCTATATTGTCATATGATATATTCTGAGTAATAATCCCTTCTGAAAATAATTCATCTATTATAGATGATGTTATATTATTTTTCTTTTCAAGCTCTATAACTATATCAGTGAAATCATCTACTGATATAAAATTACTTCCTTTACCTTTGCTATATTTGAATAGAACAATGTCATTAATAATCTTCTCTACCATATTAATACGCTTACTATATTGACACTTATTTGCAATTCTTACATTTATCTCTTTTAAGTAATTTTTATATACTTCTGAGAAAGTAATTCTATTTAAATCAACATCTTTATCTTTAAACCCCTCACATAAAAGTCTTAAAAAAAGTGGATTTCTAAACTCTTGACTTGCAAATGGTATATCAGAAAATTTTATATTATAAAAGTTAAAATACTTTTTAATTGCATTATACTCAACAGTTAAAAAACCTCTATGCTTTACATTTATTAAAGTTTCTCTTAAAATATCATTATCATGTAACAAATGTTCTACATATTCTGTTCTTATAGATAAAACAATCCCCAACCACGAATATGATTTTATCCTATCAACAACTCCCCCTAGGAAGTTACTCCAAATTTCTTTTCCTTTTCCTTCATTTAATGCATCAATAAAAATAATTATTCTTGATTTATCTCTTTTGCCAATTTCATTTAACTCCTTCAAAAAAGTATCAGTTGTCCAATCTAACTCTAACATCTTCACTATAGTACTAATAGGATCTTCTATTTCTTTAAAATGCTGCCCTAAAAAAAACAAAGACTTTTTACCTTCTTTTATTCTCCTATTTACAGTATCAGCTAACAGGTGAGATTTTCCAATGCCTCCTTCTCCACTTAATAATAAAAAAGGATTATTTGCTACTTTCATTTCAGAAGAATTTAAATAATATACATAATTATTGATCTTTTCTATGATATCTTTAATTTTGAAATTATACTCATTTATTTCTCTTTTCACTGATTGAAGCTTTTCCTTTTCTTCTAGTTCTCTGTCCTTCCCTCTTATATTGTCTTCTATTTCTACTATTTTATTTTTATTTTTTGAAATTGTCTTGTCTAAAAATTCCTTAATTTCGTCTAAACTTTCCATAATAGTATCTATATTAATTTCATAATTACTACTTGTATCAATACTATTAATAATGTTAGTTAATTCTTTAATACACCCTTCCAATTCAACCATTTTAATCCTTCTTATATTAACTATAAGATTATCTGTTTCGCGATGAAATTTCGCATAAAATTCTTTATTCCTATTTATGGCGTTAAATATTTCTTTTTCTGCCACGTCTATATTTAACTCCGGTAAATATCTGTTGCCCAAGTTCTTTATTTGAGTAGTATTTTGCTTTATAAACCATTCTTCAGTTAATTCTATCGTTTTACTATAGATATCCTGAACAGATTTTCTTGATGATATACGCCTTATAATCTCTTCAAATATCACCTTCACACATTCATGCTCTCCATAAGGATATAGAATAGATTGTGTTTTCAATTCCCTTTCTAAATTCAATCTTCTTGTTTTTTTCTCATCCTCATTACACTCAACAATAGCATAATTAATCATTCCTGGTTGCATCTTTTCGCACAATAATTGTAATGGCCTATCCTTCTCAAGACTACACCCTAAAAATAGAATACTTTTACTAATATATACTTGAGTTAATGACTCTATTAACTCATAATTACTATAAGCCTTATTATATTGTTCCTTAGTTAATATTACTGTATTAATAGGTTCTTTTATATCACCATGAATTTTAAATAATAACAATTCATCAGCTCTTAGAGCTCCATTTAGTGCTTCAAAGTGTCCTGGATGCGCTACATGTAAAGATTTTTTATGTATTAAAAACATTTTCTCAATAACCCAATCGTAATTTGTAGTAAGTATTAACCCTTTATCAAAAATAATTGGCAGATAATATATTGCTTTATCTATAAACTCATTCTCATCTTTATTTAAATGGCCGATTGCAAAAATTTCTTTTAAATACTCCGAAAAAGTTACATCACCGATTTCATTATATAAAAAATCCGCCTTATCTTCATATTCTAAATTATTAAATTCATCCTTTGAATATTCACTACAAAATTCATCAAAGGTTTTGTATAAAAATCCGCTCCACGATGGATAAATCTCTTTAAATAACATAGACATACCTGCACCAATATAAGGAACAATCTTATTATCAACTATATTTTGTAATAAACTATCAAAATTACGTTTATTATACGGCTTATTATACTCCATAATTTCATCAAAATTCATATTATCCTCCTTATATAACGGCATATCACCACTCTAATCATTTTTACTTAATTTATTCATATATTAATTAAGTTTCTTATTCCTAACTCTACCTATTGTTCATCATGCTTATTATTAAATAAACTTTAACCATTTTAATCCATTGCCTATAATTATTATATTATAAAAACCCATTTATCTGCTATATAATGTTTAATTGTATATAAAAATCTATCAAGTTATTCTAAATAACTAAAAAAACTATATCTATGCTCACTATTAAAAAAAATCAGGACCACCTGTAAACGGGTCTATGTATTCTTTTAAGCTCATTTGCTCATAAGCTAAATCTTCTTGAATTTGATTTTTGATATATTCTTCTATTACTTTTTTTATTTCTTCCCACTGTATCAACATAATATCCTTTACACCAAAACTGCCTATTTCCATATTTATATTTTAAATTTGCATGTCGGTAAAATATCATCAACGAGCTTTTTCCCTTTAATATTCCCATAAACTGCGAAACACTCAATTTTGGTGGTATACTAACAAGAATATGTATATGATCTTTGCATGCATTCGCTTCTATTATTTCTACACCTTTTTGATCACATAGCTTTCTCAATATCGCTCCTATATCAGCTTTTATTTTTCCATAAATTATTTGCCTTCTATACTTTGGTGCGAAAACTATATGATATTTACAATTCCATTTGCTATGTGCTAAACTACTATTATCCATATCGGATACCTCCTTGTATTATAGTTGTGGTCGGCAAACCTACTATAATTTTACAACGGAGGTTTTTTTATTTCTACTCACCGCTAGAAGCTTTCCGGAACCACAGGTCGAACCTGTGGTATTCTAAATACAACAAAAATCCACGACATTTCTGTCGTGGATTTGTTGGTGGAGGCGAGGCGTTACTGTTAGTACCCTCGACTTAACTATTTAAAAAACTTATTTTACTTCTTATATTGGGTGATACTGTTTCTTCAAACTTATACTTAGGCGCCTGATTTAAATACCTCTCAGGCTCATTAACAAGTCTATCACTTAATGTACTATTGCTTATATCATCAGAGAGAAACAATTTGGACTGCTGTTTTTTTTTTGAAAACATGCTCCTATTTGCTTTCTCAATAAGCTTATAAATTACTATAACATTATCTGTATTTAATGATACTACCTTATCGCAAAAATCACATTCAATTGGATTCTCATTATGATGTATAATAAAATCTAAAGCATCTTCAATCGTATCACTAAACCTTAAAACCTGTCCACATGAACACTTTATAGCATATCTTTCATTCAAAATATTCATTGTAGTCAATTCATTAAATAATGCAAAACTAACATCTAATGGTACTTCTTGATTTACTGAAAATAATTCTGGTACTAATCTATCTTTATATGTCCTAGGTATTAATGCCAACCATTGATCCAATGAATCTATAATCATATACAGTTCTTTAAATTTATCTTCTTTCTTTAAATTCTCTAATTTTTGAAAGTACATTTTCAATATCCTCCCTATATACATATTGTTCAAAACAAATTTGAATATATCCTATACTATGAGCATACATCTTCATTCTTATTCTATCAGTACTATTTCTCACAGAATTCCAAAACAAAACATCCTTCCTAATCTGCTCAAGTGCCCCTAAAATACTTCTTATATCCTGATATTCAGGTTTACTTTGCACTGGTTCTCTTGCCGGAGCATTAAATCTAAATTTTGTCATTGTGGCTCCAGCTCCATCTATTCCACTTGATATTGCATATTTACCTTCTTCAAAGATTTTGCTATCATCATACATACCTATTATATTTTTCAATATTACATTTTTTACACCACTAAACATTTCACCTTTATTAAGTTCATCATCTAACACCTCTATTTTTTTTGTTATCTCTTCTATAAATTCAGTAATTTCATCATTAATACTATCTGCAATATTAATAATTTCCTCTGGAAGTTCAGTAATTTCTTTATGAATTTCAAACAGTATACTCTGCAACTCTGATTTCTGAGTTTGACTTATACTATTACTTAATCCTAATTTAGTAATCACCTCTTCTAGAACTTCTTGAGCAACTTTAATATCTTCTATCTTATTTTCAGTATCTCTATATAAATCAGATTTACTTGCAACATTCACATATACCTCTTTTTTATCAATATCTAATACTACTATTACAGGTAATGCTATTTCTATAAACTCATCTTCTCTAATCTTTTTATTTAATTTCTCAATATATAAAAATCGTAATTTAACTATCTTATTGTTTTCTGTATCAAAATCAATCTTCCAAAGCTCTCTGTTACTATCTGGAATTTCAAGCTTATATAAATTCTTTTCTTCTGTTGATCCAAATATTTCTTTAACCCTTTCTTTCGCAACATTGATATCCTCTCCAAGATCTATTTTTTCTTCAAAATATCTATAAAGTATTTTTTTTCTTCCTTGTGCTATCCATTCATTAATAGCTTTTTCTACTTTTATTCTATTATCGCTACTACATTCAGCATATTCATTAATTATCTTAATCATATTTGCTGTATTATATTTGCAATCAGGTACCTTTATTTGATTTTCTCTGATAAACTTAATTAAAACATCATTATTTATATAATGTTCATGTTGCGAATTTATTACCATTTTTTAGCCTCCCTATTTTCCAAGCTAACATTAAGCTCCCCTAAAGTATCAATTAACAAATTTTCTATAACTTTATATTCTTCTCTTTCAAATTCTGAGTATAATGTTGAACATCTAATTTTAAATATCTTTTTAGATAAAGTTTCTTTCAGCTTAACTAAAAAATATATTTGATTTGAATCTAAAAATTGATTAAAATTTATTAATAAATTATCAATATCCTTCTCTAGCTCTTTTCCCACATAATATGTAAAGTCCATTTTGCTTATTTCTAATTCCATAACTTGTCCATCTTCTTCGATTAATGTGTGTTTTACCTTATCTTTAATAAGATCTTGCTTTTGAATTATTCCTTCAATTATTTCTTTGCTTACCTTTACATCGTCTAGCTGTTCTAAATTAATAAACTTAAGAATAATCTCTTTTATATTTTTAGTTATTCTATTAATTCTATCATCTATTAATAATTTAACTTTTTCTTTTTCTTTTTGCTTTTGTGCTAATTCTCTTTCTTTTAATAAAAAATCTATTAACAATATTGATAAAGCAGTAGAAATAATATTAGGTAAAATTTGTTCTCCATAATTAAACTTATCTAATATAAAGTAAGTAATTAATATTACAATAAACACTCCTGTTAATGAAACTGTATGTCTTAAAAATCTAATTGATTTATATTTTATAACATATATAAGACTACCTATTTTTTCTGCAGATAACTTTTTAACAAAAATAAATGTAATAAAACATCCTATTATAAATGATATTATAGCTACATAAATTGTATCTTTCATAATTTCAATCTCCACTTTTTCTCTAATAAGTAAATTTTACCACATTTATCTATTTTAATGTATATTAATTTTCTACATATATTTTCTTTCTAGTTGTTTTTATACTATATCTATTTTCCTTTATATAATTAAAACCCACGTTGAATACTACTTCAACGTGGGCCTTATATACTATAACCTCTTTAACAAAATCTTGTATGAAATTTTTACATTCTGGGATATTCTTAGATACTACATATTCCTTGAAACCAGCTAAAAGTCCTCTTATATCTTCTTCAGTAACTTTAGTAACTGATTGACTTGCTTCTATATCCACTAGCTTACCTTCTAAGTAAGCTTTTCGTTCTTTTAGCTCCTCCATCTTAACCTTAAACTCTTCTTGGATAAATCCATTCGTTATAGCCATTACTATATTACCTATTTGTTTTTCAATGTCTTTAAGTTCTTTTTCTATAATTCCTCTTTTATCTTCATCTCCTTCACTTTGTTTCTTTAGCTCCTCATTAATTCCTTCTACTAACAGTGGAATAGATTTATCATTGAATATTCTTGCTTCAAGTTCTGTTAGAACATATTCTTCAATGTACTCCTTTCTTATTTCCTTATTGCTACATACATTGCTACTTGTACGCTTTCTGCAGCCACATCTATAGGATACATATAGTGGCTTACTTTTAGCTTGTCTACGATTTCCGTACATAGCATAGCCACATTCTCCACATTTAATTATCCCAGATAGTAAATAGCTTTCCTTAGCCTTATTAACTGCTTTTGACTTCTTCCTACTTCTAAGAATTTCTTGAGCTTTTTCGTATAGCTCCTTATCTATAATTTGTGGCATACCTCCTTCAATTCTAATTATTTCACTTGGATCTTTCTGAAGGTGACTATTTCTTCTTCCATATGCATCCTTTTTAGCTGATTTATTAAATATATAAACTCCAGTATATTTTTCATTAGTAAGAACACTATTAATGCTGTTGTGCTTAAAAATGGCTCCTGCTTTAGTTTTAAATCCTCTTGAATTTAATTCGTCTACCATTTGACTTAAAGTATATCTAGCTGTGTACATTTCAAATATTAATCTTACACTTTCAGCTTCTCTTTCATTTATTACATATTTCTTTTCTTCATTTACATCATAGCCTAAAGGTGGAAGCCCTCCTGTATGTTTAGCTTGATATGCAGTTTCCTTCATTCCTTTCATTACTTCTCTAGCAAGATTTTTACTGTAATATTCAGCCATACCTTCAATAACACTTTCAAGTATAACTGACTCTGGACTATCATCTAGATTTTCAGTAACACTAACTAGCTTTACCCCATTTTGCTTTAATTTTCTTTTATATTGAGCACTATCATATTTATCTCTAGAAAACCTATCTAGCTTGTGCACTATTACTACATCAAATATATCATTGGCACTATCCTTAATCATTTGTTGAAAACCTGGTCTTCTATCAGTAGTTGCTGACTTAGCTTTATCCTGATAAACCTTTACTATCTCATATCCCTTAGCATTACCAAATTCCTTTATGGCTCTTATTTGAGCTTCTAAGCTTTCATCCCTCTGATTATCAGAACTATACCTTATATATGCACACGCCCTTTTTATTTCAAGATAATTAGGTTGTCCCATTAAATCAACTCCTTATATTTATACTTCTCCTTTAGGAGAGTCTAAATACATAGAGGCTAATACCTTAACCAAAGAATTGTATTTTATTCTACTATTTGCTTCTTGATCATATTTAATTTTTTCTACACTATCTCTTGTATAATTCCTTTCATATAACTTTTCTCTGCTTATAGTAGTTTTAACACATTCTTTCATTAAATTTTCCTCCTTAGTATTCATTATTATGATATATACTTATTAATCTTATTTATTACACCTAAATTTGAAGTGGTTAGGTGGCTAAGTGGTCAATAATTTTAATCTAAGAAAAACTAAATCAATTAATTATCATGGCTAGAAAAAAATCTTCTCCACCTTAGCCACTTATCCCCTAATTACTAAAGGTATATTTAACTTCTTGCTTCGGTAATTTAGAGTAATCTATTTTAAAGTCTCTTAAATATAAGGTACCTGCAATTTTCTTATAAGTTAACTCATAATTTAAATTAATTTTAGTAGAGTTATTTAAAGCTCTCCAAAATCTTTGTGGTGAATCAGTGCCTCTTGCTGAGATGCCTTCACCCTCTATCCAAGACTTATATGCATCTAGTATAGCTTTCTTGGTTTCACTGCTCCCTTCTTCATACACAAGAACTTCATTTAAGTAAGCTTCTACTGGATTTTGTTCTTCCTTGTAAGCCTTAGTTACTTTTTCTATAGCTTTACTTTCTGTAAAGTTATAATCATTATTGATAAGTCTCTCTGCTCCTTCAAGACACCAATTAAGTACACCGCTTAATTCAGTGCATACCTTTTCTTTTAATTTCTTATCAATATCCTCTGGTTTAAATACTCTATTAAATGGAACTATCAGAATTTTTCTATAATACCCATGAGTATTATCTAAAGTATCTGGTAATGTATTTAATAAAAATATCAACTTAATTGTAGACTTATAATTGATAGCTTGTTTAAATTTTCTTGAAATGTTTATTGTATCTCCACTTATTAATGCTTTAAGATTTTCAGTACTAATAGCTCCTCCAAGTTCATTTTCATTTGCAATATTAAGTGTTTTACTTACTATACCTTCTATTCCAAACCTTTCGGAGAATTTAGATAGTTGTATATTACTAACATTGTTGACTCCAACAATTTCAGTAAGCACCTCTGAACAGAAACTCTTCCCATTAGATCCTACTCCAGTAAAGAAGAATGCCCTTTCAGCCTTAGTATTATTAATTAAAGCATTTCCGAATATTTCTTGAAGACATGATAATAATTCATCATCATTGCATGTTATTTCTTTAATTGCCTTTTTAAATATTGGACAATCTGCATCTTTAAGATAATCTATTGGAGATTTGCTAGTAAACATATACTTTTTATCATGTGGCAATAATTGCTTAGTTACAACATTATAAACTCCATTATTAAAAGCAATTAATGTATCATCTATAATGTTAGTATCAACTCTAGGGACCTCTCTCATTAGCCCATCAATAATGTCCCTTTCATAGACTTTTTTCCAACTATCTGGTATAGCTGTATTCATAAGATACCTTAGTATAGTTCCCATTAATTCATCATTAAGCTCTTGATAAATACCTTCCTTTTGGTTATATATCATTAAAACTCCATGCTTAATAATAAATTCAGCAATCTTTCTTAGATACGAAATACACTTGTTAGTATTTAATCTAAGCTTATTTTTTTCGTCATAGTAAAATCCCAATGCTATTGCCTTACTATTAATAACTATAGTTTTTAACTCATCTACCAATGCATCATCAATTGATATCTCTACTGCTTCTTGAACTTGATCTTTTTTTATATCTATGCCCTTCAAAAATACTTTCATTATAGATGAGAATAAATTCTCATCTACAATATCACAGTGTTGTTTTAGCTTAACATATGCCAACCTATTTCCTGATTGTTTTATTTGCTCTATTAAAGCTAGTACCTTGTATAAGTTATCAGGGCATCCCTTAACTACAATTTCTTCTGTTATAAACTCTTTTACTAATTGTTCTGATGTTTTTATTAACATTTTAATTCCTCCTAAGTTAGTTAAATTTTCTTTCTACTATATTTGCATACACATTACCTTTTTCATCAGTATTATGCTTTATAGTTAATGTACATTTCTTACCTGCTAACTCATCAATGTTTATCTCATTTGGAATATTGCCATTATATACATCCATTAAGAAGTTGAAGCACTTCGACTTTTCTGCTTGAGATACCATTATCTTTTCTTTCTTTTCCTGTTCTGTAACTCCAACACTAATGTTATAAATTACTTCAAGAAAATCTCTAAACCCCCAATCTGTTTTGCAATCTCTTAAGTAAATTATTCTTTTTATTATTGCTTCATACTCACCTTCATTTAAAGTAGCCTTCACCCCAGATGTTCCTAATACTTCTTTGTTATTTCTAAAAATCATTTGTAATCCTCCTCTTATTTACACCAATTATTACTTACTGAACTATCAACAATAATTGGAATATCTTTGACTACAGTTTTCATTCCTTCAACCATACAACTTTCTAAAATATTTTTTGCTTCTTCAGCCTCATCATCTGGTACTTCTAATAGTATTTCATCATGTACCACCGCAACTAATCTCCAAGAATCTTTCATTTTTTCAACAAGTAATGCTAAAGCTTCTTTTAAACCTTCTGCAGCCGAACCTTGAATAGGTAAATTTAATCTTTGAGTCATTGATAAGTTACCACCTTGCCACCTTCTTCCCCCTAATGTCTTTATATAATCTGCTTTTAATAAAGCATCTTGAAGTTCTTTTACCTTTGGATAAACATTAAGAAATTCTATTCTATATTCCTCTGCCTCCTCTAATGATGTATCAACACCACTTTTTCTAAGATTTTTCTGAATACCATAAGCAGTAATTCCATATACTATTCCAAAATTTAAGCTTTTAGCAACTTGTCTTTCCTCTTTAGAAATTTCATCTATTGGTTTCTTAAAGACTAAACTTGCTGTTCCTAAATGAAGATCTATACCATTGTCAAAATAACTCTTCAAAGCCTCATCCTTAGAAATAGTCGCTAGAACTCTAAGTTCAATCTGTGAGTAATCTGATCCCACTAGCTTGTAGCCCTTATCTGCAACAAAAAACTCTCTACTATTTCCTGGCATAGCTTGAAGTGGTGGATTATTACAAGACATTCTTCCTGAACTTGCACCTATTAATCTCCAGTCTGCTCTTATCCTCCCATCATTATTAATGAATGTTTTTAGCTTTTCACCATAGGTTTTAATCTTTGTTTGAAGTCTTCTATACTTCCTAATAAGTTTGATTACTTCGTGTTCATCAGAATATTTTGCTAACTCATCATCTGATGTTGAATGTAGCTTAATCCCATACTCTGCAATAGCTTCAACTAACTGCTTTGGCGAATTAAGATTTAACTCTTTCCTATTAAGTAAGTCTTTAATCCTAATCTCTAATTCAATAGCCAACCTTCTATCATCATCTAATCTAGCATTCCATTTATCAAACTCCATATTAATACCATTACTTTCAAGCATTACTATAGCTGGTAGAGCTCTTCTTTCTCTTTCATAAACAGTTAAAAGATTATTCTCTACAAGCAAATCTAAAAGTTTATAGTATAAAGCCCTAGTGTACTCAACGTCCTTTACTGCATAATCAATATGCTCTTGAGTTATCTCAGTTTCTTGCCAGTTATCACTATGTTGCATGGACTTGTCCATATCAACATCAAGATATTTTTTAGCTAAAGCTTTTAAGCTTAACTTTTCTTCGCCTAATACTTGAGCCATAAGTAGTGTGCAATGATAATTGTTTACTCTATGGCACTTACTCTGAAAGAATCCAACATCAAACTTAGCGTTATGAAACACCTTAATAATATTCTTATCATTCAAAATACTTTTAAGTCTTTCACCTACACTTGTTGTTGTGACCACTTCATTAAGTCCCTTAGAAAAAGCTATTAATTTTATCTTTCCAGTTCTAAAGTCTAACGAATCAGTTTCTGTATCAAAAAAGAATACTTCATTATTCTTCATGTACCTTACCTCCTTAAATGCATGTTATTAACTTTTTAAAGATCATGTTTTATAGCTCGTTTGCTACAGTTAGAGTATATAATTTTTAGTAATTAATTTATCCACCTTAAAACTCTAGATCCAAAATTTAATTTACATTTTTGTAAATTAAAGTATTTTAACAAATAAAAAAAATAGATACTTCTAATTTAAATTAAAGTATCTATATTTGTTATGTATTATATTCTGTTTCTTAATGTGCTTCTTTCTAGTAATATTTCTTTATTATTCTCAATTAAGTATTTTAAATTCTTTAATATTCTTTGTTTCATTTTTTTATCATCATTAAAACCTAAATAATTTACTACATCAACTTTCTTAATTTGATTAGCTATTTCTTCTTTAGACTTTGAGGTTATAGCATTAAAAGCCTCATCCTTTAAATCTATGAAATCTAAAGCCCCTACTTCTAATAAATCATTAACAATTTTATTTTTTAATATTAATAATTCACTAATCTCATTACACAAGCTCTTGTATGTTTCATCTTCTTTACCAAAAGCATATATTAACTTATTAATTTCAAATCTCATTTTAGAAGGGCGATATATAACTAAATCCATCAATGCTAATTTTGAAATCTGCCTTGCCAACTCTTTTTTTGATAAACTAGCATCTTCATATAGATCTATTACTATATTTATATAAAATATCAAATTATATTTACTTTCTATATTGTAAAATTTTATTAGACCATCTATAGAATGTATATCCTTGTTAATTTCATAATACAAATCTACTAATTCATCATAACCTGTTGAAAAATCTGCAAGTGTCATTTCTGATACTTTAGCATAATCCATTTTATCAAAAATAGTTTCTTTTGTTCTATTTCTAGATTTCTTATTAATTGGCATAGTATTAAGCCTAGCATTGAAGTCTGTCTTTATTTCTAACAACATTTTTTCTGTGTAAATTTTAGCTGGCATCTCTGCATGATTTATTTTCTTATTATATACCTTTAAAAAACCTTCTAGAAATGTATCACTATCAAAATCATCTAATTGAGATTTGTCTTTCAGATTTTCTAGACATGTCATCGCTAAAGTAATGTCATCAAAATCTTCTTTATCAAATTCAAGTTTAACATTTTTATTTTTAGCCGATTCCATTATATTAGCAAATACTTTATCTATAATATCTATTGTATCTGTTACAACTTCTTTATTTTCTATAATTTCTTCAGGTATACCAGTTAATAAATTTTCTTTATTTTGACTTTTTACCTTATTACATATCTTATTAAACAAATTTCTATTTTCTTCATTACTTATATCTTCATCTAGTATTTGTGCCTTAGATCTCTTTACTCTTATTTTATTATATGATTCTCCTATCCAAGCCAAAATAATTTCATCTTTAAACTCCTCAAGAGTTATTAATTTATATTTTTCCTTAAACACTCTTTCTAGCTCTTTATACCCATCGCTATTATTCTTATATCCCCATCTATCTGCTACTGAAAAACTTGCTACCAGTGAAACTAATCTATAATTTATTGCATTTTCTAATCTCATAACATCTCCTACTTATATAGTTTTTATATAATTATACTCAAATATTATTACTAAAGAAAGTAGAGTGGTATAGGTGGCAAAGTAGCTATCTATAAACACTTTAGAAGTGCAAAAAAAAAATTATACAAATACTTAAATAATATTTGTATAATTTTTATTAAATTTATAGAAATTTTCTTATAAAGCTCTCCGAAACATTAAACACACTACTAGCTTTACTAACAGCTTCAGATTCACTTAATCCTTTAGCAATTAACTCTAATACCATAGCTACTATTTGTATAATTAATATTACATTCATTATTATATCTCCTCCACAACTAATTATTTACATATGCATAGTAATATGTTTGCCCATACTTTGATTCAAACATTATCTCTGGCTCTATATCTAATACTTCCTCATATTCATCATAATTATCTATCATTTCTCTAGCTATTTCTTCAATTGAAGTACCTTCTAAAAAGTAATCTATAATGGTATCCTTATCAAATAATCTGTCAATGTGATAAGATGAGCCAAGTATTTCACCTATCTCATCACTAACATACTCCCTTAGATCTTTTAGCTTAGAATACATAATAATATCATCAAGCTTTGAATATCCTCTGAAAGCAATTTCTTCATATATTGCTTTTGCTTCTATTAAATTAATTTCCTTTATATTATTTTTAATAAAGAAATATATTTTTATAACATCATCATCCACCTCTTCCCCTAGTTCATCTACTAAAGCTAAAGTTGCATCTAAATCGTTCATTAAAGTTTCTTTTATCTCATTATCATCCACCTTTGCCACTAAAGCCTCTAACTTTTCTACTATATCTTTGTCCATGTTATTATATTTTTCAATTAACTTAGTTAAATCCTTCATAAAGAATACATTTAAAATCTTTGATTTATTTTTCAGCATAACTCTTCCCCTTCCCCCCCTTAATATTCCTCTGATAGCAACATTGTGCTATAAACTCCTGAATCTATTACATATATCTTTATCTCTTCTTTAAACTCTAAGTCTTTTGCATTAACTTTGATGAATGACTTATACTCTGGAACTTCTTGTGTATGTTCTATATTTATAACATCACCAACTCTACTTAACTTAAAAACTTGCAAATAGTCCTTTTCTACCTTCAAATCATCAACTAAACTCCATAGTAATATCTGTAATTGTAAATCTATTTTTTCATTAATGCCTCTTGTTATATATCTATTCTCTTTATCAAACATAATAAATCCTCCAAAACAATAAAGGTGTAATTATCATTAATACAAATAATTACACCTTACTTTTCGTTAATTAATTTCTTTAATTGTGCTACAAACTTCTTACTAAACAAGTTATCTTCTAATGCTTTCTTTAACAGTTGTAAAAATAATTCTTCTTGAAGATCCAGTGGTCTTACTAGTAATTTCATACCATATCGTTGCTGATCTTTGTATACACTAAATCTTAATTCTTCCCTATTGCCTTGTGGTTTAACTATAATTTTCTCTAATGCATAAGTATATTCCTCATCTGCAATTATACTTTGCGAAATCAATGAGCAATACTTAGTTTCCTTAATAGCTTTCTTTGCCACCTCTCCACCTCCTACTCTTCTATAAGAATATCCATTAATTCTTTAGTGGCAACAACAACCACTGCATAATCTGAAGACAAAATAAAAAGAGATAAACAATATTGCTTACCTCCTTCACATTCAATATTATCAACATACTCTGTAACAGTATCTTTCAATATGTTTTCTTTTGCTTCAATAACATCGTCCTTACTTTCTAGTACTAATACATATCCTCCTAAATCCGAATCAATACTTCTTTCTGTCCCATAGCTCTCATCTAAAATATTTAATTGCTGTTCAATATTTTTTGCCACCTCACCCTCTAAACTTATTTCACTCAAATGGCTTAACTTACTAATCTTTCTCATTAATACTACCTCCATTACTTTTTATGAACCTATAGGAATTATCTATCTAGTATAGATATCCTTTCAATATAATAATATATATTTATAATTCACCTTTATTTCATTATAAAAGAGATAGATTACGTCTTATATAATCTATCTCTTTTATATTATTTATGCCATACTATACTTTTTAAAATTCTCAGCTTGTTCAAATATTTCTTTAAATACTTCATCACATGGAACCGGTGGATAATCATTAGCATCTAAAGTTAATATTATTGATACCTTTAACTCTGCCTTTATATCATCTCTAGTAGCCCAATCGGTGTATTTAGCTTTATCATCTACGATTTCTTTTATTTCTTTTGCTAAATTTATTAACTTATCATGTGGATATTCAAAATCGTGTTTTTCTGCAACAGCTTTTAAAATATCATAAAATGCCTTTTCCTCAAAACTTATTCCTAAATCATTTGATGAATTTTTTTCCTTAACAATATCTTTAAATAAATCTGCTAATTTTTCAGCCAAATCATCTAATACATCACTTTTCATGCTTTCGAAATCTTTTCTTTCATTATATAAATCAACTAAGGCTTTCATCCTCTTTGAAAAATCTATTCCTCTAATCTTATTTACTCTTTTAAATTCACTTATTGCTTTATTAAGTAACTTTTGAAGTAATTTTATTCTTGTATTTGGTAACTTTATTTTGTTTACTTTAGCTAAATATTCATCACTAAAAATATCATCATTTTCTTGAGAATCATTTTTATCTAATTTAAATACTTCCTCTACACCTTCACTAATAATAGCTTCATTTATCATCTCTCTTACTTTTTCATTCATCTGAGCTGCATCTGGAGCATCACCCTTAGTTAATTTATGAAGAATTGACTTTACTGCAAGATAAAAATGAACTTTATCTTTTTCTTCTGATGTTATTTCTTCACATGTACAACATAATCTATATGCAGAATTTAATTTTTTAGAAATAGCCATAAATCTTTTTTCAACTTCTTTTGTTCGCTGAACAAATTCAACAGCTTTATTTAAACACTGCAACTGCTCTAATGGAGTGCCATTAAAATATCCATTAGTATTAAATCCATAAAATAGTTTTGATAATAAATCTAGTTGATCTTTTACTATTACTATAGCTTCATCAGTACCTTCAAAATTATCATTACTTACTTGTCCATATTTCTTTAATGCTAAGTTCATGTTACTCTTTATACCAATATAATCTACAACTAGTCCTTTTTCTTTTCCTTCGTATACTCTATTTACACGAGAAATAGTTTGTATTAATGAATGTTGTTGTATAGGTTTATCAATATAAATAGTATCTAGTTCTGGTACATCAAATCCAGTAAGCCACATATCAACTACTATAGCAATTTTAAAATTTGATTTAGCCTTTTTATACTGTCTATCTAATTCTTTTCTGTATTCTTTAGTTCCTAGTAGGTCGTATAAATCCTTATCGTCATCCTTATTCCTAGTCATAACCATTTTTATTTTTTCAATTGGTTTAATTGATTTTTTTTCTTTTTCAGATAGAACTGCTCCATCTTCACATTCCTTAACTTCAGCCCATTCTGGCCTTAGTGTAATTATTTCCTTATATAAGTTATAAGCAATTTCTCTATTAGAAGCTACAAACATTGCCTTACCAATTATACTAGCACCTTCTGCTACTCTTTTTTCATAATGTTCAACGAAATCCTTTGCCACAAGTTTTAATCTATCTGGATTTCCAAGAATACTATCCATTTTAGCAACTGCTTTTTTACTTTCTTCTATTTGATTTTCATTTGCTCCTATTTCTGCACATTGTTTATAGTAATCTTCTATCTCTTTTAACTTACTATCATTAAGTGTAACTTTAGCAGCTCTGCCTTCATAAACTATCCTAACTGTTATTTCATCATAAACTGCCTCTATCATTGTATATGAATCTTCAATCTCACCGAATACTGCCATTGTTTCATCAATAGGTGTACCTGTAAATCCTACATATGTAGCATTAGGTAATGAATCATGAAGGTATTTTGCAAACCCATATTTCTTTTCTACACCATCTTTAGTTACTTTTACTTTTTGATCTAAATTAATTTGTGAACGGTGTGCTTCATCTGATATACAAATTACATTAGTTCTGTCTGTAAGTATCTCAATATCTTCACTAAACTTTTGAATGGTAGTTAAGAATACTCCTCCACTTTTTCTATTTTGTAATTTTTCTCTTAAATCTGCTCTGCTTTCAACACTAATTATATTATTATCTCCTATAAACTCTTTTGCTTTAACAAAGCTCTTAGATAATTGATCATCTAAATCTGTTCTATCTGTTATTAATATTATTGTTGGACTATGTAATTCCTCATCTCTCATTAATAACCTTGTTAAATACAACATTGTATAACTCTTACCACATCCAGTTGCTCCGAAATAAGTACCGCCTTTACCATTTCCATGTGGTTTCATATTTCGTTTTACGCTTTTTAATAGTTTATTAGCTGCATAGTATTGAGGATATCTTGGTACTATCTTTTCATCTTTTGTACTTGTATCAGGAAAATAAATAAAGTTATGAATTACATCTATAAACCTCTCTTTATTGAATAGTCCATTTACCATTGTATATAAAGAGTCAATTCCATCTTTCTCTAACTTTTCATCACCCTCAACTTTTCTCCAAGAATAAAAGAATTCATAAGGAGCAAAGAATGAACCCATCTTATTATTTGCTCCATCACTAATAACACATAAAGCATTATATTTAAATAATTCTGGAATATCTCTTTTATACCTTATAGTAAGCTGCTTATATGCATCATATATAGTTGCATTCTCCCTAATAGCGCTTTTAAATTCAAATACAACTAAAGGCAATCCATTAACATATACAATAGCATCAGGTATTCTATCATGATACTGCTTTATTTCCATTTGATTAACTATCTTAAATATATTATTTTCAACATTTTCAAAATCAATCAATTGAATAAACAAATCTTTTTTACTACTATCTTCTCTTCTAATAGTAAAACCTTCAGAAATCATATTAATTATTTTTTTATTACTATCATATATAGTTGATGAAGGCATATTCTCTAAAAGTTTGATTATACCATCCACCTCACTATATGTAATTTCTTCACTCTCATATCTATTAAATAAAAAGTTTCTTAAATCAGATTTTATTAATACCTCCTCTTTTTCTCTAGTTAACTCATCTCCTTTGATGTAACTATACTGATCTAATTCAAAAAGTTCTAGTATAGCCTCTTCTAATTTTTCTTCATCAAACTTTTTTTCCAATAACTATTCCCCCATCTCATAAACTTGAAAGTTTCTCTAATAATAATTTTTTTAATTTGTCCAACAACAAATTTTCATTAACATTACAATTAATATTTTGTATAATACTCTCTATTACTTCTTTAAATTTCATCAAAACATTATCTGCTGGAATTATAATAGGTAACTCCCTTAACAATCCAAGTGTTACATAACTTTGAGTACTTCCACTTAAACTTGCTTTTAAATAATCCTTAATATAATTACTTTTTAAATAAAACAAAATGTATTCTGCTATATCTCTTCTTTCTGATGTTTTGAATAGCCCTACGTTTTTTATTGCAAAATTTACTTCATCATATAAGATATAGCTTATTAAACCTACTGTTCCAATCATACTAAATAAAATATCATTTTTTTCTACTTTACTTCTTTTATTTATCTTATTAAAATCATCCTCTGAAATGTTATATGTTTTATCTAGCTCTAAATTATATAAATTCAAGTGAGTTGATGTTACTAGCGGGAACCCATCTTTAACTTCTTTTGGTGAATCATGAGTTCCATCTTTAACTGAAATAATATTAGCTATTTTTTCAACATTCCATCCCAAAGGAATATCACACTCTAATATTTCATTGAATACTAACTTTCTATCACTATCCGGGTATTTAAAATCAACAAACCATTGATTATATATAGTCTGCGCTAAACTTTCTAATTTTGCAATTTTATTTTCATTTAATTCAATTTTATTTAGTATTGTATTATACTCTTCCACTATTTCCCTTTGCTTTTCTATTGATGGTATTGGAAGTTTAACATTACACATTTCTTCCCATGAAAATACTTCTCTAGCACTTCCATAACTCATATATCTAGCATATCTATCAAATTCTTCTCTTCTAAACCACATCATTAAATACTCTGGTAATAATATATTTTCATCTATTACTTCAAAACTAATATATGCTTGTGATATTAATGCTTCATCACAATTTTGAAGTAATGCTATTGATATTTTATCACCATTTCTCGATGTTACAGTACCATATGCAAATTGATTTTTTTTAACTATTTTATACTTTGACATATCTGTGCCTATTGTATTTGCAATAGATGGAATAAATTCTTTTTGAATACTTATCCCAAGTAAATCTAAATCTTTTAATTCAGTATTTCTAACATTTACTTCTCGTATATAATCTCCTAACATTTTATAATTTGATTTCATAACCTAACTCCTTAAAAACATTTAATAATTCTTCCTTAGAAGTTTCCTCTTCTTTAAGCAACTTAGTAAATTCTTCTTTTAAGTTATTCATCTTTTCATCAAAATTTATATTTTCATCACGATTTACGAATTCAATATATTTGCTAGGAACTAATGAATAATCTTTTTTTCTAACTTCTTCTAATTTAGCACTATAACAATATTCTGGAATATCATTATAATTATTTTCTTGCCATCCATGATAAACATTACAAACTTTTTCTATATCTTCATCTGAGAATTGAACATATTTCTTTTCATATGGTATTCCTTCTTGTCTTAAATCTATAAATAATATTTCATTCTCACGATTACGATATTTTCTCTCTCTATTATTTAACTCTACTGTTCTTTCTTTTTTATTCTTATTTAATATCCATAAAGTTACACTAATATCAGTAGTATAGAATAAGTTTCTTGGTAATATTACTATTGCTTCTACTAAATCATTTTCTATAAGTTGTTTTCTTATTTTATATTCTTCTCCTCCACCACTTAACGCTCCATTGGCAAGTAAGAATCCTGCAACTCCATTTTCAGACATTTTAGATACTATATTTAGTATCCATCCATAGTTTGCATTTGATGTTGGTGGTACTTCGTATCCATCCCATCTTGGATCATCTAATAATTCATCAGCTTCTCTCCATGACTTTTGATTAAATGGTGGATTTGCCATTATATAATCAGCCTTTAAATCTTTATGCTGATCATCTAAAAATGTATTAGCTGCTTTTTCACCTAAATTTGCTGAAATCCCTCTAATAGCCAAATTCATCTTAGCTAGTTTATATGTTGTATTTGTATATTCCTGACCATATACTGAAACATCTTTTTTATTTCCGTTATGACTTTCAATAAACTTCATAGATTGAACAAACATACCTCCAGATCCACAAGCTGGATCATATATCTTTCCTTTATATGGTTCTATCATTTCAGCTATTAAATTAACTATTGACTTAGGTGTATAGAATTCTCCCTTACCTTTTCCTTCTGCTATTGCAAATTTGCTTAAGAAGTATTCATAAACTCTACCTATTACATCTTGTTCATTATCTTTAGTAATATCTATATTATTAATTTCATCAAGTAATGAAGATAATTTACTTACATCTATATTTAATCTTGAATAATAGTTATCTGGTAAAGCTCCTTTTAAAACAGGATTCTTTTTTTCTATTGTAGATAATGCCGTATCTATCTTTAAAGCTATATCATTTTGTTTTGAATTTTCTATTATATATGACCATCTTGATTCCTTAGGTAAATAAAATACATTTTTCATAGTATAGAACTCTGTCATATCAATATATCTTTCTTTACCTTCATTTATTAACTCTTGTTTTCTCTCTTCAAATTTATCACTAACATACTTTAAAAAAATAAGACTTAGTACAACATGTTTATATTCTGCTGATTCTACAGATCCCCTTAATTTATTAGCAGATTCCCATAATGCTTCTTCCATACTTTTTTCTTTTTTTGCTTTTGCCATGTATATTCCTCCATACTATTTTTTTACATATAATTATTCTTATTTTAACATTTATTGATGATATTTTATATGTTAATAAGGTTACTATCTTAATTTAACTTGATAATAACCTTATAGACAAGTTATTATATTTTATTTAAAAAATTGATTTATTTCTGTCTGTATTCCTTGTAATTTTACTGTTAAATATTCAATTTCTTTACCTATTTCTTTGATATCTAAAGCTTCTTTTTCATTTACATCTTCAATATACCTTTGAATATTTAAATTAAAGTTATTTAATTGAATTTCATCTATATCAACTTTTCTAGAAAATCCTCCAATATCTATACGCTCTTCGTACACTTTAACAATCCTTTTCACCATCTCCTCAGACAAAGTAGTTAATACCTTATTTACCATTACTTCTTTTGCAACATCTATAAATAGTATATCCTTCTCCTTCTTTGCTTTATTAAATATTATTAAATTTACTGGTATAGCTGTCCCAAACATCATGTTATTTGGTAATGCTATTACCGTATCAATAAGATTTTCCTCAACAAACTTTTGTCTTAAAATACCTTCTGCCCCCTCTCTAAATAAAACACCAGCTGGTTCAATCATAATAGCAATACCTTCACTATTTAAACTTTCAATAACATGTGTTATAAAAGCATAATCTCCTAATGATTTTGATGGCATTCCTCTATGAAACCTATTATATGGGTCATAGTTTAATATCTCTTCATATCCCCAATCTCTTAATCCATATGGTGGATCGCAGACTATACAATCGAATTTTCTTAATCCATTTTCATCAATATTGCCTGGATTAACAATTGTATTTCCTTGATTAATATTATCTAACTCTTCAATTCTTTTATCTAATATTAATTGCATCTTACATATTCTTATCATTTCATTATTAATATCTTGCCCATAAATACTAATACATTTATGCTTCGATGCAACTTGTAAAGAAAGACTACCATAACCTACACTTGGATTATATAAATTTCTTATTTCCCTATTTTTTAATAATTCACTAATTAACTCTCTAATACTTGGAGATGTAGTATTTATTGAAGACTTTAACTTAGGTGATATATCTAAGAAATTTCTAAATAAAATATCTAACTGCATATCTTTATTATCAAAATCCACATCATTTAATAGCGATATTACATTATCTAAAAATCTATAATCATTATTATTCCTAATACTATATATATCTTCAAATAACTCATTTAAAATTGTGTTCTTTTTAATAAATTCATTAAGTTGTGTAAATAACTCTTCAGTGTTACTAAATTGAATTCTTCCGTCTATTCTTTCTGCAAAATAGCTATCTCTATTTATCTCACTATTTAATAATCTTAAGAATAATAACTCTCTTAATACACCTTGTGCTATTCCTAAATCTAAATGTCCCCTTAAAACATTAAGCCCTTTCCATGTTGTTTCAGCTATATATTTTTCAATATTAATCATTATACTCATTCCCCCTAATCTAATACTTTTCTTAAATAAGCTTTAAATTGTTTTTCTCTATTGTCAATCAGCTTTTCCATAGTTAATTTTTCTTCTTTAATAAGGTTATACATATTAGCAACCTCTAATTGTTTATCCATATCAATCTCTTTTATATCAAGCTCTTCTAAAGTTTTAATTTTAACTATTGGCAATGCTGTTCCTTCTGCATTCTTCTTAAAATAGTCTTGTGCATATTCAGAATTTAAATACGCCACTAAATATTCTGGATTTAATACACTCTCATCTTTTACTGTGATAACTATAAAATGAGAAGCAGCTACTACATTATCAATATCCTCTTTTATTAATGCAGCTGTATTATCACCACTCTTTGCTTTTAAAATGATATCATTCTTTTTTAGTAGATACTTTTCATTTACCTTATTGGAATTAAAACTTTCTAATTCTTCATATTTTATAATTCCATCTTTAGTTATATCTTTAAGCTTTACTACCTTAAAATCTTTTCCTTCATCCATTTTTCCTTGGAAACCACTTTTCAAATTACAAACATTTAATACTTTCATAAACCTCTTCCTTTCATCAAGCAAGTCCTTGCTTTGTTATTCTTTATGCCTTAATTTTAATCTAGCTCTTGCTTAATGTCAATACTTTTTTTAATTTAGCTCTTGCTTAAAATAATGTCGTCAAAAAAAAGATAACAGTTAGCATGAAAACTAACTGTTATCTTTATTAATATAATAAAACCTCGACAACTAGTTGTCGAGGTTTCTGTGGTGGAGGCGAGGGGTCATGTGCATCCATAATTTCTTAATGGCACTGACTATATCTTTACCATTTATCTCTAAATGGTACTTGGCGTATTATAGAAGCTCAATTTAGTTTATGTCTTCTATCCTAGTATTCCATAGTTTTCACTTTAGGAACCTATAAGTCGATAGGAGGCTGTTGAATTTCTTCACATACCTCTCGGTATTGCCGTCAACATTACTTGTTACGGGTTCACCGATAAAGCCAAGTTATCACTTATGAATCACTTCATAAGGCGACTCATCTTACGAATCGAACCCCTGTCCGAAAGCAGACCAATCTGACTTTCTACGAGCGTAGTTTGTGACTAAAATTTCGGTCCTTAGTTCGCTCACAAACAAACTCCTAATTCCCTAGCTTCATGAATACCCCTTTAGCTCAAAGCTTTGCTAAACTTCGTTCCCCACTTTAATGACACCAGTGATCCAGAGCGTGGGCACCCTGGGCTGATGAGCGGCTATATTAAGCTGCTAATGCAAAATTGTCTTCTGCGTTTATCTTTAATGCATACTTTATTATCGAGGACACATGCTTCCCTCGGCTCGCTTATCAAACCCATCTTACCCCCGTCGAAGCCAAAACGCCCCCAGGTTAAAATTAGTTTAACGCGAATATTCAATTTTCATTACGTTTGTAATTATATATTATAAAAATTTTTCTGTCAACAATCTTAAATGATACATTTTATCTAATAATTTCCATTTTTTTTTGTTACTTAAATTTAGAATTAGCATAATTAAAATGAATACTTTCCCCAATTTATAACTATTACTTTATAAATGGTTGACATACTGGACAATAATAAATTGAACCACCTAAATATGTTTCTTTTACAATTTCACTACCACACTTTGGGCACCCTTCTGAAATAGAATTTTTAGACATCTTAACTTTATAACCGCCTTTATTCCCATAAATATCTTTTTCAGTATCTCTGCCACCACATTTAACCATTTTTTGAATAACTGAAATTACACAAGATAATAATTTATCCTTCTCATCATCATTTAATGTACTTATTTTTCTTTTTGGATGAATACCTGCTTCAAATAAAATATCCTGCAATACTCCATTTCCTATGCCAGGAAATCTCTGTTCTGTTGCTAGAAATCCTTTAACACTTAAATTCTGTTTACTTTCCTTAAGAATTTTATAATAGTATTTTTCAAAATCTGAAGAAAATAAATTTATTGATTCCTTGCTCTTTTTATAATATTCATTATCATAATTATTATCATGAAGAATTATGCCTCCATACATTGCTACAGTAAAAACAAGCTTTAATTTATCCTCAAATTCTATTAGTAATTGATATGCTTTTAATGTGTCTTCGCATTTCATAAGTCGTGCATTTACGCCATCATTAAAACAAAGTTTATACCCATTATCAAAATGTATTTCCACAAATATTCCAAAGCCCTCAACTGTTATAATCTCGCAACCTCTTATTAAATCCTCATACTTTTCAGGCTCTCCATTATACCAACAAAACTTATGAACCTTAGATGGTGGCAAAATATTTTTTACTTTCTTTCCAACAATGCTATTTCTAAGCTCCTCTGCTATAGTTAACACCTCTGGAAATTCCAACATAATTTTCACCTCTTTTAAGTAATATATAACCTTTTTCTATTAATATTTTTCTCAGTTTTAATATTATATTTTATTTAATTTTACCATATTTATAAATAATTTACTTATATTTAATAATTATAACTAAAATAATACAATAAATATCTTAATATAAAAAAGCCATGAAACTCTTCATGACTTAATCTGATTATTTCTTAGTTTAAAATATTAATTTAATATAACCATTTAAAACTTTATTATATTTTAATAAACTTATTAAACATTTAAAGTTTACAAATTTAGTTTCTTTGCCATTATGTAATTCTTATTCCCATCTTTTAGTATAGTATATCCTACTTTTAAATAAAGTTTAATTGCATTTAGGTTATGCTTAAACACTCCTAATCGTAATTCTTTTATTCCATATTCCTTTGCTTTACCTTCTAATAACTTTAAAGTATTATATCCATGTTTATTACCTCTATATTCCTTATAGATAAGAAAATCTCCAATGAATCCCCAGTTTTTTTCTTTTATAAACCATATAATCCCTATACTTTCTTTAAGAAGATTAATATTATATAGAAAAATATCTTTTGTTTTAAAGCCATCCTTAAATACATCATAATATTCAAGCTTTGAAAAATCTAAAGCTTCATTATAATTTTTAAATCTCCCACTTAAAAGTAATTCTTCAGTATAATTACTAATTGCTGCTTCAGTATAATCATTATAATCTTGTAAAGACATTTCCTTTAATATTATATTTCCCATATTATTTACCCTTTCAAATAGCATTAATTTATCCTTATAAAATACATATTTTATAAGGAAACTATCTCCTCAACTGCTTTTCCAATTTTCTCTTCAAAATATTTCTTAATTTCAATATTCTTATCCCATTTTTCTTGTGGATAATTTCCATATCTACTTTTAACATCATTCATTCTAATTTCAATATCTACAGGCCCATTTGGCATTGCAATACTATCACATAATTGAATTAATCTATCATAATCATCATATTCATAGGAATTTAGTAAATTAATAATTTTCTCTTTATCAGAATTAGATATATCTATTTCCCCAATATATTCATTAATGTCTTTTAATTGAAAAGAATGGGTAATACATATACGTGCTGCCTCATCATATCCAAATTTCATTAAAAAGTTATATCCATCAATTACATGAGCAATATATGTAACTCCAAATCTTCTACCAATATCATGTAGTAATCCTAAAATATAGGCTTTTTCTTCATCCATATCATTACATTTACTAGCAATTTTATATGCACATTCTGCTACAACTATGGAATGCTCCTTCCACGGTCCTGGATTTAAAGAATTAGATTCTTCAAGTAAATTAAGTGCTTTTTCCCTAGATGGTAACATACTCTCACCTTCCTTATTTATCTTACACTTATTTTAATTATATATTCAGCAGCTTCCTTTGGTGTAATTTTTGAAACATCAACTTTCTCTGTAGATAGTAAATTATAACATTTAAGTCTAGATAAGCTTCTATCAATAACATCCTCTGTTCGAATTTTTTCATTAACATCTTTTTTCAATCTACATATTAAAGAGTCCTTATCACAAATTATAATTTTTCTATTTCTTTTTCTAATAAATAAAAAACACGTGCAACTAAAAATCCATCTGCTGCTGCATGATTCATTCTTACTGTTACTGGCATCATTAATTCATTATTTTCTTTTTTATATTTTCCCCAATTTATAATTGGAATTAAATACAAATATCCATCTGGTAATTCTATATTTAATGACTCATATGAAAGCCAAGATATATATGAAGCATCAAAATAATTTTGTTTGTGTATCTTTAGAATACTCCACTAATTTTGTTACATTTATTTTACTTGTTATTGATGTAGAACACTTACAATCCTCTGAAAAATGCTTAAATACATCCTTTCTATAATAGTTATCCATATCTATAACTTTATATTTACTTTTTTCCATATAACCCACCTTTATTAAATTTCTGATTCTTATAATTCTTTAACAAAATAGTGCCTCTTTCCAGTAACAGGATATTCCTCTAATGAAAATACCTTTTCATAGCCTAACTTAAGATAAAATCCTTCTGCTTGAAAACTAAAAGTATTTAGAAAGGCATACTTTCATCTTCTGAAGGCAGACTAGTTATCTTATACTGCATTTTTCTTCTCCCATCCATGCCAATTTTACTTCAGCAAAGAGGCTTTTCATTTTTTAATTTCTATTTTCCAAAGCAAAAGATAATACTCCTTCTTTCATTTTTTTAATTACGATTTTATGAATGAAAAGAAAATCTTCATTCTTTAATTTTCCAAAACTCCAAAGGAGTTTTCTCCTTACCTCTTACCTATTCCTTGTCCGCAGGATAAACCACTCCTATTTGTTTTCTTGCTTCTTCAATAACTTCTATAACATCTCTTGATACCTTTAAGGAATTAATCTTAGATTCTTTTTCTCCAGATTTAATTAGATTTACAAATTCCTCAACTTCATAACACATATCAGCCTTCTTTTGCTCTAAGGATAAATCTTCTTCTCTACCATCTCTATATATTATTTTCACATTATTGAAGCCATTAATTCTATCTATAATAATATTCCCTTCTTCTCCTTGTATTTCTGATGGAATATATGAATTACTTATTTTTGAGTAAATTACTACCCCCTCCATGTCATCATATCCAAATACTACACTTCCTTCTCCATCTACCCCTGTATTTAGCATAACTCCATTAGCTTTTATAGTATTAGGTTTCCCAAAAAGATTAACCATAGGAGATATACAGTAAACCCCTATATCCATTATTGCTCCATTAGATAATTCCTTTTTAAAGGCATTTAAAACCTCACCAGCTTTATATTTATCGTATCTAGAAGAATACTGACAATAGCTTGCAAAATATTTTCTAACCTTTCCAATCTTATATAGATTTTCTTTAATGACTCTAAAGTTTGGAAGTAAAGTTGTTTTCATAGCTTCCATTAGTACAACATCATTTTCTTTTGCTGCCTTTATCATTGCATCAACTTCTCTAGTATTTGAAGCAAAAGCTTTTTCACATAAAACATGCTTTTTATTATTTAAAAATAATATTGTTTGTCTAGAATGTAATGCATTTGGAGAAGCAATATATACTGCATCTATTAAAGCACTTTTAGCCATTTCTTCTAAACTTGTATATATATTTTTAATTCCATGCTTGTCAGCAAATTCTTTAGCTCTTTCTTCAGTTCTTGAATAGACAGCAGCAATATTAACATCATTAACCTCTCTAGCTCCTTCAATTAATCTATCAGTAATAAAATTACTTCCAATAACACCTATATTTATCATACCAATACCTCTTTCTATATATAAATTTTACTAACTCAATTATACCATATATTAGTTAATTATTACCCAACAATTCCCAAAGAATTATACTTTTATAATTGAGCATACTAACAATAAACTAAATTTAACTATTACCCTTAAATTTATATAAATCTAATTAAGGAGATTTTTTTATGAATAAGAAATTATTAAAACAATTATCTGGATTCTTTGTTTATATTTTTCTAATAGCTAATTTTATTTACTTTATATCTAACACAAAGAAATATAAATTATCACCTATTGAAATTACTACAAATAATTATAAAGATGATATGACATCAAATGTTGGTACCTTTATAAGTGATTCAAAGGAAAATATCGAATCTTCTATTATTAACTTTATGCAAAATATTTTTGATATGAGAAATTCTGCTTTTTTAAATGGAAATGTAGAAAAGCTTTATAAATTTTATGATACTAGTGAGAACTTTGGTGAGTACTCATTAAAACATGAATTTAAAAGAATAGCTTTTCTAAGAAATTTATCAAGAGAAAAAAATTTAACCTTCAAAAGTATAGAATCTACTCCTACAATAAAAGATATAAAAATTAAAAATGGATTGTATAATTTAACTTTAAATGAAAAATATATTTTTACTTACTTTAATAATAATAATCCTAATAAAGTTAAGACTTTTAGTGTTGATTTAATTCATACTTTAGAATTAAAAGATTCTGGAAATAGCTTCATTATTTCCAAAGATTATTATGAAGATTATTTAAAAAATGGTTTAGATCAGTATGAATTTAACTTAACAGAAAAGAATATAAAATAGTAGTACTATGACGCAATTCAGAATTCATGTAAAAGGAGCTATGCAATAATTTTTACTGCTATAGCTCCTTTTTTAACTCCTATTATAAAACGTCACTTAATGTATATCTAGAAAATTCATGAAGAAATGCATCTAAGGAATCCTTCATTATTCCTTTTATTCTACAATTAGAACTTATGTATGGACAACAATTTTCTTTGTTAAAACATTGAGCAATGTTTAAGTTATCCTCTGTTATTCTAACTACATCTCCTAAATTTATGTCTTGTGGTTCTAAACCTAATTTTAAACCACCAGTTCTTCCTTTCATAGATATAATTAAATCTGTTTTAGCTAATTTATGTATTATCTTTTTTAAGTGGTGTTCTGATATTTCTAACTTTTTAGCTAACTCCTCTACTGTGCATAATTTATCTCTATTTTCTGCTAAATAGATTAAAGCCCTAAAAGAATAATCAGTAAACTTGGATAAATACATATATACCCCTCTCTTTCGTGTGTCTAATAATCAATTACGAATATTATATGCATAATTTAAAAATCTAATATAATTTATTATTATTTATATTTATATCCTTTTCTCATAAATATATGCAAAAATACCCCTTGCTAAATTATACTATAAAACCCCACAAAATATATCTACTTTATATACAATATTTACACATTATTTACATTGTTATCTGAATATACATATTATTTATATCTTATTAATCTTTCCCCTAAAAAAATAAGGAGCTATCTCAGCCCCCTATTTAAAACATAAACTGTAAAATTAATAATTCTACATTTATGAACAACTCCCTTATTAATAGTTACTTAGTTAGATATTCATCTATTGCTTCAGCAGCTTTTTTTCCTGCTCCCATTGCTAGTATTACTGTTGCAGCTCCTGTAACAGCATCTCCTCCAGCATATACGCCCTCTTTTGTTGTTTGTCCATTTTCATCTGCAATTATACACTTCCACTTATTAATTTCAAGTCCCTTTGTTGTTGATGAAATTAATGGATTTGGTGAGGTTCCAAGAGACATTATAACAGTATCTACATCCATAATATATTCTGATCCCTCTTTAACTACAGGTTTTCTTCTTCCTGATTCGTCTGGTTCGCCAAGTTCCATTTCTACACACTTCATACCCTTTACCCAACCATTTTCATCTACTAAAATTTCTGTTGGATTAGTTAGTACATCAAAAATAACTCCTTCTTCTTTTGCATGATGTACTTCCTCTATTCTTGCTGGAAGTTCAGCTTCACTTCTTCTATATACTATATGAGTTTCAGAACCTAATCTTAAAGCAGTTCTTGCTGCATCCATAGCAACATTTCCGCCTCCTACTACTGCAACTTTCTTTCCTATTTTAACAGGAGTATGGTATTCTTCTTTAAATGCCTTCATTAAGTTAACTCTTGTTAAGAATTCATTTGCTGATAATACTCCATTTGCATTTTCACCTTTTATTCCCATAAACTTTGGAAGACCAGCACCAGAACCTATAAATACTGCACTAAAATTTTCTACTTCCATAAGTTCATCAATAGTTATAGTTCTACCAACTATTACATTTGTTTCTATTTTAACTCCAAGTTTTTTAATATTATCTATTTCAGCTCTAACAACATCGTCCTTAGGTAATCTAAATTCAGGAATACCATAAACTAAAACTCCACCTGGTTCATGTAAAGCTTCAAATATAGTTACATCATATCCCTTTTTAGCTAATTCTCCTGCACAAGTTAGTCCTGCTGGTCCACTTCCTATAACTGCAACTTTTTTATTTTTAAGCTCATCTCTACAAGCTAAATCTATGTTATTTTTTCTTGACCAATCTGCTATAAATCTTTCTAATTTTCCTATTGAAACTGGCTCTCCTTTAATTCCTAATACACACTTACCTTCACATTGGCTTTCTTGTGGACAAACTCTTCCACAAACTGCTGGTAAAGCACTATATTTTGCAACTTCTTTTGCAGCTTCTTCAAATTCACCTTTTTTCATATATCCTATAAAACTTGGTATGTCTATAGATACGGGACAACCATCAACACATTTAGGATTCTTGCAACCTAAACATCTTTGAGCTTCTCTTATTGCTTCTTCATCTGTATATCCAAGACATACTTCTTCAAAGTTTTTTGCCCTTACTTCTGGTTCTTGTTCTGCTATAGGTACTCTCTTCATTCTATCTTGTACTTGATTACTCATAACTACTCCACCTTACAACCACAACCACCATGATTGTGAGTATCCCCTTCTTCTATTTTTAACTGTTCTCTTCCTTCCTCAGTTTTATACATTGTTTGTCTTCTCATAGATTCATCAAAATCTACTAGATGTCCATCAAATTCTGGTCCATCAACACAAGCAAATTTAACTTTTCCCCCAACAGTAACTCTACAAGCACCACACATTCCAGTTCCATCTACCATTATAGGATTTAAGCTTACTGTAGTTGGTATATTTAATTCTTTAGTCAAAATTGACATAAATTTCATCATTATCATAGGTCCAATAACTACAGCATGGTCATATTTTTTTCCCTTTTCTTCCACTAAATATTTTAAACAATCAGTTACTCTTCCGCTAAATCCATATGTGCCATCATCAGTTGATATATATAAATTTCCAGAGACTTCTTTTAATTCTTCTTCTAATATTAATAGGTCTTTAGTTCTACTTCCAACGATTACATCACAATTAATACCATGTTCTTTCATCCACTTAACCTGTGGGTATACTGGTGCTGCTCCTACACCACCTGCAATAAAAATAATATTTTTCTTTTTTAATTCCTCTATGTCTTCGTGAATAAATTCACTAGGTTGTCCAAGAGGCCCAACAAAGTCAGCTACATATTCCCCTACTTCAAAATTAGCAAGCTCTTTTGTACCTCTTCCTACAGCTTGAAAAACTATAGTTACAGTCCCCTTTTCTGAATTATAGTCAGCAATTGTAAGAGGTATTCTTTCCCCCTTTTCATCATTTTTAATAATAATAAATTGACCTGGCTCAGCTGATTTGGCAACTCTAGGAGCTTCTATATCCATTAGATATATGTTGTCTGTAAGCTCTCTTTTCTTAACTATTTTATACATGATTGTCCCCCCCTATATTATCTCTCTTTCATTAATATTTTACCATTTTTTGAATTTTCACACAATTATTTATTATTTTTTTATCATTATTAATTACAAAGGTTATCTCCATTAGAAGTAATATCCAATCAGAGATAACCTTTAGTCAAATATTTGTCTTACTTATTACTATTAGAAATCAACCCTTGTTCCATAATATGTGCATTCAAATAATTTTTCCATAGTTTCATCATCTATTTTTCTTGGATTAGAACCTGTACAAGCATCTAAAACTGCATTATGAGAAATAAACTCTAAATTAGCCTTAAAGTCATCTTCAGTAACTCCATACTCTTTTACAGTATGAGGTATATTTAATTCTGTATTTAGTTTATTTATCATTTCAATTAATGAATCAGTTAACTCTGCATTTGTTTCCCCTTTCAATTTTAATGCTCTCGCTATATCAGCATACCTATCTTCACATTCAACTCTATTATATTGAATTACATATGGTAAGAATATTGCATTGGCACATCCATGTGGAATATGGAATACAGCACCTGTTTTATGTGCCATAGAGTGAACTATTCCAAGTAAAGCATTAGAGAATGCCATTCCTGCTAAGCATTGTGCTTCATGCATTAAATTTCTTGCTTCTACATCGCCTTTATATGATTTCACTAAGTTTTCTTTTACCATTTCTATAGCTTTCATAGCTAATGGATCTGAAAAATTAGATCTAAGTGATGCTGTATAAGCTTCAATTGCATGTGTTAATGCATCCATACCAGTATGAGCTACAAGTTTAGCTGGCATAGTTTGAGCTAAATCTGGATCCACTATAGCTATATCTGGAGTTATATTAAAGTCTGCTAGTGGATATTTAATCTTAGCTTTATAATCAGTTATAACAGAAAATGCTGTAACTTCTGTAGCTGTACCACTTGTTGATGGAATTGCTACAAACTTAGCTTTTTGTCTTAATTCAGGTAATCCAAATGGAATAACTGCTTGCTCAAATGTAAAATCAGGATATTCATAAAAAATCCACATTGCTTTTGCAGCATCTATTGGTGAACCACCACCCATTGCAACAATCCAATCTGGTTCAAATTTTCTCATTGCTTCTGCACCCTTCATAACAGTTTCTACTGATGGATCTGGTTCTACCCCTTCAAATAATTCAACTTCCATTCCTGCTTCTTTTAAATATGTTTCAACTCTATCTAAGAATCCAAAACGCTTCATTGAGCCTCCACCAACTACAACAAAAGCTTTTTTTCCTTTTAAATTCTTTAATTCTTCTAATGATCCCTTTCCATGATATAAATCTCTTGGTAATGTAAAACGTGCCATAATAACCTCCCACACAAGTAAGTAATTTTTTTATTTCATAATTATTAATAAGCAAATCTCATGCCAAAATTTTTTATTTAACAATATTGTTAAATAATTAACTTTGTTTATTATTTTAAAATTATCTATATATAACACTGTCATAAAATTGAACAATTATCACTAATTGAATTGTTCAACTTTATGACAGTGTCCTATTATTGCACATTAGCTTTTTCTATACTTATATTGTACTTCTTAAGCTTAAGATATAATGTATTTCTACTTACACCTAAGTCTTTTGCAGTTCTGCTAATATTATATTTATTATAATTTATGGCATTTATTATTGCTTCTCTTTCTATAAAATCTAAATTCAGATTTCTATGTTTTTGATATTTTGCTACTATACTATTATTTTTATTTTTTATTTCTTTATCTATATCTTCAAATTCATCTAAGAAATCAGGAGATAACTCACCATTTAAATTAACTATGTTTTCTATGCAGTTTTCTAACTGTCTTATATTTCCCTGCCAATTACAATTTAAAAGTTTTTCTAAAAGCTCTTCTTCTAATTTAGGAATTTCTTTTTCTAGTTTAAGTGACTTAGCTCTTAAAAAATATTCAATTAATAAAGCAATATCTCCACTTCTTTCTCTTAGAGGAGGTAACTTTATAGGAATAACACATAGCCTATAAAATAGATCTTCTCTAAATCTTCCTTCTCTAACTTCCTTTTTTAAATTTTTATTAGTTGCAGCTATCACTCTCATATCTAATGGAATTTCCTTACTTCCACCTAATCTTGTTAATCTACCTTCTTGAAGCACTCTAAGAAGTTTAACTTGCATATCTAAAGGCATTTCACCTATTTCGTCTAAAAATAAGGTTCCTCCGTTAGATAGCTCAATCTTTCCTATTTTGCCACCTTTTTTCCCACCAGTAAAGGTTCCATCCTCATATCCAAATAATTCACTTTCAATAATATTTGATGGTATAGCTCCACAATTTATAGCTACAAACTTATTGTTTTTTCTTATACTATAATTATGAATTGCTTGTGCTAATACTTCTTTACCTGTTCCACTTTCTCCTTGAATTAATATTGTTGATGGACTATTAGCTATAATTTTGCAGTTTGTAATTACATTTTTTATAGCATCACTTTTACCTATAATATCATTAAATGTAAAGAAGGCTCCCGTAAAACTGCTTTCAACTTCTTTTTCTTTTATTTTTGCTAAGGTTACAACAACACCAATAACCTTATCATTATGCTTTATTCCCTTAAATATAACTTCAGTTTTATAGCTGCTATCATGACTTAATTTTATTTCTCTTCTTAATCTTTCATTATTATTTGAGATTCTATCTATTATACTTTTAAAATTAGGTATTATATAATTTATATCTTCATTTATTAAGTTATGATTTTTCTTATCTAATATTTTTAGTGCCAGCTCATTAATGTTAATTATTTTTCCACAGGTATCTACTATTATTATTCCTTTATCAACATTTTCTATAACTGTTTTCATATAATTATATGTTTGATTCAATATATTCTTGGCATTGATTCTTAATAATTCATTTTCAATTGCTTTAACTCCAAATATTACAAGGCCTAAAGTGTGTGGATGCTTCATATTACTTTTTCCAGTTAGATTTAATGTTCCAATTATTTCTCCCCTACTATTATGAATAGGTGCTGCAGAACAAGTTAAACTTTGAAATATTGATATATAATGCTCCTTTGCAGTAATTTGGATACATCTATCATCAGATATTGCTACTGACATTGCATTAGTTCCTATATTTTTTTCATCCATATAAGCCCCTGGCTTTAAATTTAGCTTTTCTAATTCATACCTTATTTCTTTAGCACCTCTAATATAAAGTATGCATCCATTCTTATCTGTTAAAATAATAATAAAATCTTTATCATTAACAGACTCAGCTACCATATCTATATATGGTTTAGATATTTCAATAAGCTCTTTATTTACTTCTAAAACTTTTTTAAGTTCATTTCCAGTTAGTATTGTTTTTGAATGATTAATATCTTTATTTACTCCGTAAACCTCACTTCTCTTATGAGATTCTTCTATTAATAAGTTTTTATTAAGCATATATCTTATACCTCATACCCTTTTTACATAAATTATCATCTATACTTATAGTTTAATATTATATTTACAAATTTTCTACAAATTTTAAATTAATTTCTTATGTTATTTTAGTATAAAAAGAGCTGAACACTAGATAATTAGTATTCAGCTCTTTTTATATTTAATTAATATCTATTAGATTCTTTTAATTGTCTTTCAATATCTCTCTTATGTGCTTTTTCTAGCATTGAATCTCTTTTATCATAATTCTTTTTACCTCTGCATAACCCAAGTGCTACCTTCACCTTACCATTTTTTAAATATAATGATAATGGAACTAGTGTATAACCTTGTTGAGCTACTAACCCATTAAATCTTGCAATTTGCTCTTTATGAAGTAAAAGCTTTCTTTCTCTTAATGGGTCAACATTGAATATATTTCCTTGCTCATAAGGACTTATATGCATATTTTTTATAATTATTTCACCGTTATCTACATCTGCATAGGAATCTTTTAAATTACACTTTCCAGCTCTTATAGACTTAACTTCTGTTCCAACTAAAGCTATTCCAGCTTCAATTGTTTCTTCCACAAAATAATCATGCCTAGCTTTTCTATTTTCAGCTAATGAATTACTATTTTTCTTCCTTACCATAATCTCACCACACATTTTATTTTTACTTATTAAGTATATCAAATTCTTAAGCAATATCCAAAGTTATAATTTTTATAAGAATTTAAGGCTATTCTATGTCTTCTTCTTCGTCTACTTCTAATAAATCATTTTTTATATTTACTTTGGCTTCATTTATTTTTTCTATTGTCTTTTCACTTGGAACTATTTCTTCTTTATCTTCCTCTTCAATTAAATCGAAATACACTTCTCTATTGTCTATATCAACTCTACTACATCTTACCTTTACTTCATCACCTAGTCTATAAACTTTCTTAGTTCTTTCTCCAATTAAACATAGATGTGCTTCATCATAAATATAGTAATCATCATCTAAAGCAGTAATATGAATTAATCCTTCTATTGTATTTGGAAGCTCTGCAAATAATCCAAAGGATGTAACTGAAGAAATAATTGCAGAAAACTCTTCTCCAATTCTTTCTTGCATATATTCTGCCTTCTTTAAATCATCTACTTCTCTTTCAGCTTCTTGAGCTAATCTTTCCATTTCAGAGGATTGTTTTGATGCGATTTCTACTATATTAGATAATTTAGCTATTCTCTTTTCATCAATTTTTCCATTTAATTGTTCTTTTATAATTCTATGAATTTGTAAATCTGGATATCTTCTTATTGGTGATGTAAAATGGCAGTAATACTTAGCTGCAAGACCAAAGTGCCCTACACATTCTGGAGAATATTTTGCTTGCATCATTGAACGTAATAATAATGTACTTACTACAGTTTCTTCTTTTTTCCCTTTAACTTTATCTAATATATCTTGAAGAGCTCTTGGATGTGCTTCTTGACCCCATCTAACTACATATCCTAAGTTATATACAAACTCCTTGAACTTCTCTAGTTTTTCTTCATCTGGATCTTCATGAATTCTATATACAAATGGTAAGTTGGTCCAATACATATGTTCTGCAATAGTTTCATTACAAACTAACATAAATTCTTCTATTATTCTATTTGCGATAGCTCTATCATAGGGCTTAATATCTACTGGCTTCCCTAAATCATTTAATATTATTTTTGATTCTTCAAAATTAAAATCAATGGCTCCTCTTCTCATTCTCTTTTCACGTAAAATATTACAAAGCTCTTCCATAGCCCTAAAGTCATCAACTAAATAATCATATCTCTTTATTAATTCTTCATCATTATTTTCAAGAATTTTAGTAACATCAGTATATGTCATTCTCTCACTAGTTTTTATAACTGTTTCTTCAATTTCATGTTGAATAACTTTTCCCTTACTATCTATAATCATAAAGCAACTTAAAGCTAATCTATCTACTTTAGGATTTAAAGAACATATTCCGTTAGACAGTTTCTTAGGAAGCATAGGTATAACTCTATCTATTAAATAAACAGATGTTCCTCTCTTTAATGCTTCTCTATCTAAAGGATTTTTTTCTTTTACATAATGAGATACGTCTGCAATATGAACTCCAAGTCTAAATTTTCCATTATCTAATCTTTCAATGGAAACAGCGTCATCTAAATCCTTAGCATCTTCTCCATCGATAGTTACCATTCTTAGGTTTCTAAGATCTGTTCTTCTTGCATATTCTTTTTCTGGAATTTCTTCTTCTATATTTTTCGCATAATTTAATACCTTATCTGGAAATTCTTCTGGCAGGCCATATTTCTTAATAATTGTAAGAATATCTAGACCCTTATCTCCTTTTTTACCTAAGACTTCTTTAATAACACCTTCTGGACTTCTCCTCTTATCTGCCCATTTTACAATTTCGCAAATTACTAAATCTCCTTCATTTGCTCCATTTCTATCTTTTTTTGATATAAAAATATCTTGATTTAATCTTGAGTCTTCTGGAACTACAAATCCAAAATTTCTACTATCTTCGTAAACACCAATAATCTTGTTATTTGCTCTACTTAATACTTCTCTTACTTCACCTTCACGCTTTTTGCCCTTAATATCTTCTCTTGTTATTTGAACTAGAACTTTATCACCATTCATAGCTCCATTCATAGAAGAACTTGGAATGAAGACATCTTTTTCTCCTTCATTTTCTGGTATTAAAAATCCATATCCTTTTGAATGAACTTCTAATTTTCCTGAAATTAACCCAAGTCTCTCTGGAACTCCAAACTTATCTTTTTTAGTTCTAATAATAAGACCTTCTTTTTCCATAGTCTTAAGGACTTTTTTAAAGGATTTATACTCGTCGGGATTTATATCAAATACAGATACTAATTCTTGAATATCCATGGGTCTGTATGCTTCTTCTCTCATAAAGCTTAATAAAGTTTCTTTAATTCCCATCTAATCACTTCCTTTATCCTATTTTTATATTTTTGTATTTTATTCAAATTAAATTATTCTCCTTCTATATTTTTCCCCATCTAACTTATAATAAACAAAAAGTTTATCTTAAACAGTAGGTTGCTAGTACTTGTTGTAATTCATAAATATTTAGACTACTATTGAATTGCTTTTCAATAGGCAAAGCATTTCCAGATATCCATATCTTAAGCTCTGCTTCTAAATCAAAATGTCCTGCAGTTTCTATACTAAAATGTGTAATAGATTTATATGGTATTGAATGATATTCAGTCTTCTTTCCTGTTACACCTTGCTTATCAACTAATATAAGTCTTTTATTTGTAAAAATAAATAAATCTCTAACTAATTTATATGCTTTTTCTATTCTTTCGTTTTCTGCTAATATTTTATTATATTCTTTTATTAGGGCATCTAAATTTATTTCTGAGGCATTTCCCATTAATCCATTAAAAATTCCCATATTAACCACTCCTTTATAGTATAAAAGAGCTACATTAAGCAGCTCTTTTTTAATATTATATTAAGTTTAAAGCTAATGTATTCACAGCAAATAGGGCCATAGAAATAATTGTTACTTTTAACAACATAGCTTCCTTAGTTCTTGCTTTATTCTTAGAAAAGAATGTTTCATTTTTACTTCCTTGAATAAGTCCGCTTAATGCATCTGTCTTACTTGGTTGTAATAATACTGATATTATAATTACTAATCCCAAAATTGCTTCCAATACTAACAATAAATTCTTCATTGCTATACCTCCCAACCTTAATAAAAATGGTCGTATTTACATAAGGTTATATTAACATATAAGATAATATAATACAAGTAATTATCTTGAAAATAATTACTTATTCATATTTATTAATTTATTTACATAATAAAAAGATAGAGATATTATATTCATTGCTACCTCCTAAACTTCAAGTCGCACTAATATAATGTCTATATCTTTTTTATCAAGTATATATTATTAAAAATTCATAAAAAGATATTATTTAATAATTATTAAATAATAAGAGGGATTGTAGGCTTTCGCTTACAATCCCTAAAAAATTATTTGCTAATTAAATTACTTCTTAATGTTGAAGAATGCTTTTCTTCCTCTGTATTCAGCTACATCGTCTAATTCTTCTTCAATTCTTATTAATTGGTTGTACTTAGCAACTCTTTCAGATCTTGCAGGAGCACCAGTCTTGATTTGACCAGCATTTACAGCTACAACTAAGTCAGCTATAGTTGTATCTTCTGTTTCACCTGATCTATGAGAAATAACTGCTGTATATCCAGCTCTATTTGCCATTTCTATAGCATTTAAAGTTTCAGTTAAAGTACCGATTTGGTTTAATTTAATTAGGATTGAGTTACCAACTCCTAAATCAATACCTCTTTCTAATCTTTCAGTATTTGTAACGAATAAATCATCACCAACTAATTGAACTTTCTTACCTAATCTTTCAGTTAATAGCTTCCAACCTTCCCAGTCTTCTTCAGCCATACCATCTTCGATTGAGATAATTGGGTATTTGTTAACCCAGTTTTCTAAGAAGTCAACCATTTCAGCTGCAGTTAAAGTCTTTCCTTCATGTTCTAATACATACTTACCATCTTTGTAGTATTCTGATGAAGCAGCATCTATAGCTATGAACATATCTTCTCCAGCTTTGTATCCAGCTGCAGTTATTGCTTCTATAATAACTTCAATAGCTTCTTCGTTTGACTTAAGGTTTGGAGCGAATCCACCTTCATCACCGATAGCTGTTGAATATCCTTTATCATGTAAAGTTTTCTTTAATGTATGGTAAACTTCAGCACACATTTGTAAAGCATCGCTGAAAGTCTTAGCTCCAACTGGCATAACCATGAATTCTTGTAAATCAACTGAGTTATCAGCATGTGATCCACCATTTATTATGTTCATCATAGGTACTGGTAAAACTTTTGCATTTACTCCACCTACATATTGGTATAATGGTAAGTCTAATGATTTAGCTGCTGCATTAGCTACTGCTAAAGAAACACCTAATATAGCATTTGCTCCAAGCTTAGCTTTGTTTGGAGTACCATCTAATTCTATAAGTAACTTATCTATATATGGTTGATCATATACATTACATCCAATTAATTCTTCAGCAATTGTATCATTTACGTTTTGAACTGCCTTTAAAACACTTTTTCCTAAGTATTGGCTCTTATCTCCATCTCTTAGTTCAACTGCTTCATACATACCTGTTGATGCACCTGATGGAACAGCAGCTCTTCCTACAGTACCATCTTCTAAATAAACTTCAACTTCTACAGTTGGAAAACATCTTGAGTCTAGAATTTGTCTAGCTACAACGTCAACTATTTCGCAATAATTTTTCATTACGTATCCTCCTTTATTATAATGTTATTTATTATATTCTCAATATATTACCTTTATTATTATATCATAAACTGACATAATTATTCATAAAGATACTACATTAATAGAAAATATTAAAGCAAATAACATCTTTTGGCAAACAATAATCGTTATCATATTTTCTATATCATTATACCACTTTGCCCATAATTTTCAATAATAAATTCCCTTTGTAATCATTTAACAAAATAATTATTTTTGTATTGAATGTGTTTTTAGTAATAACTTTTAGCTTTTACAGTATATCGAATATAAAAGAGTCTTTCTTAGTCCATTTTATTCCACATCTCTATTTTGTAGATATTGATTATATCTTTTCTCCCATTCCATAGCAGACTTTTTATTAATTACTCTCATATCTTCTAAAAAGCTTTCTAAGACTCCTATTTTTTCTAGTCCCTTCATTAAGTGCCTTGGATAATTAACTTTTTTACTATAGCATTGCTTAGGATCTATTACCATTATCTTATTATCGTTAGTTATATATATATCTCTACATCTAGCATCTATTTTAGTAAATTTAAGATTCTTAAACTCTGATATTAAGCTATATAAGCCTTCTGAAATTTCATAACTAAAGCCTTTTTTCTTAATATAACTATCTAATCTATATCCTTGTATTTTATCTCTTACAATATAAAACTTTCCCATATTGTATATCTTAGGAAAATACTTTGATTTACTTACCTTTTTTAAAATTTCTCCTTCTTCTTTACAACATTTTGCTTCTTGAAAAATCTTAATTGCTTTATTATTAGGAAGTTCATAAACTATCCCATTATGTCCCTCTCCAAGAAAAATAGCTTCTTTAAAAAGTTTTTCAGTTTCAGTATCAAAGTCTGCTGAATAAGAATAAGTCCTAGTCATATTACTCTCCCACAAAAATACTATTATTATATATTATTATTTATTAATAATTTTTATAACAACTTCAATACTTAATATATTTAATTTTATTCTTTAGTCTAAAATTATCTTTCACTTCCAATGAATACTAATCCTAATGTTCCTGGACCACCATGTGTTCCAATAACTGAACCTATAGAGTTTATAATAATTTCTTTAACTTTAAATTCTTCTAATATCATTTTTTTCACTTCTAATGCATCTTCAATACAATCGGCATGACAAATAAAAATATCTTGATTTTCTACATCTTCTCCCTTTAATTTCATTTGCTGAACTAAATTCTTTAAAGCTTTCTTTCTCCCCTTAACTTTTTCTCCTGCAACTACCTTTCCTTCATTATCAATTTTTAAAGTTGGTTTTATCGCAAGCAAACTACCTACTGCTGCAACAGTTCCAGAAACACGTCCACCTCTCTTTAGATGATTTAAATCATCTACTGTTATTGCATGAATAACCTTTCTTTTAATATCTTCTAAATAAGTTACTATTTCTTCTATTTCTATATTATTTTTTATCATTTCAACAGCTTTATATACTAATGCACCTTCCCCTACAGATACACTTAATGAATCAACAACATATATTTTTGCATCTGGTTGTTCTTCTAATACCATATTCCTAGCAGTTATTGCACTACTTACTGTTCCACTTAATGCAGATGATATGCCTATATATAAAATTGTTTCTCCTTTACTAGCATACCTATTAAATAAATCATAAAATGTTCCTACATTAACTTGAGTAGTTGAAGGCATTGCACCTTCTCTTACAGCTTTATAAAAATCTTTATGACTTAAAGTTTGTCCTAAATCATCAGATATAAATTCTCCATTTAAATTAACCATTAGTGATGCTACTTCAATATCATTTTTTCTAATATAATCTATAGATAAATCACAAGCTGAATCAGTTATTAATTTTATATTCATGTTATACAACTCCTATAAAGTACTATTTAAATTTATTGATATTATAGCTTCATTTAATTATATTGTCAAATGATTTGATAATCAAATCATTTGAAGTTTATATTATTCTTTCAAAAAGCAAAAATTAAGTTAGTAACTTTATAGGCATATAATTAATTCTAAATGGATTATAGACTTTTTAATATTTCATCTTATAAAACTTAATCTTTATACTTATTTCAAATTTACCACCAACCTTTATTTTACATAATTGTATATTGACAGCAATTTATTAAAAGATTATACTTCTATTACAATATAGCGATATTTCGCTAATCTT
>NZ_JBNPON010000020.1:0-49528 GCF_050315195.1 Clostridium sp. SGI.024
GAGGCTATTTAACAATAGCCTCCTTATTTTAATTTTCTTCTTAACAACTTAAATATCTGAACTCTATACTAGTTAAAAGTAGTGCACCAGCATAATCATTATTAGATGCTATACGAGCAACACTTAAAAGTGCAAAATCTTCTGCTCTAACAGCATCATTTAATTCAAACTCTATTACATAGTGATTATATTGAAAGTTTCCTGGTGAGTTTTCAATTGGAATATTTCTTTTATTAATAGTTCTTAGGTTAGCTATATTTACAACACCATTTGCTCTAGCAAATAATGATGAAAGCCTAATGGCAAACCTATTTCCCATTGGTGTATTTGAATTATCAGTTAATAAATGAACAAACACCTTAGTTCTTCTTGAGCTATTAGCAGCGTCTTTAGGAACATTAAAAGTAAGTGTATACTCTTCTGTATCTCCTTGAGGAAGAAGCCATCCCATTATCCTAAGAGCAGAATTAGCACTTCCAAGTGGCACTGTATCTGGTTCAGTCTCTTCAGCATCATTCATTGATCCACCATTGAATACTAATGATTTATATTCTAACTCATCTTCAAAGCAACAATCATTATACATATTAAATCATCTCCATATAAATTTCATCTTTCACTAATACATTATATGACAGACTAATAATTATGTTACTAAATGTTCTATTCTATTATATCAGGAAGTCCAACAGTAAATTTGCTACCCTTATTAGGTTCGCTTTCAAGCCTAACATATCCATTATGAAGTTCTACAATATATTTAACAAGAGTTAGCCCAATACCACTACTACTTGCCTTTTTACTGCCTGTTCCTTCAACTTGTGAAAATCTTTTAAATATAAATTCTTGATCTTCTTTTGATATTCCTATACCATTATCTTCTACAGTAATTTCAATATAATTATTAACTTCTTTAATAAAAACTATAATTTCTCCACCTTCTGGAGTAAATTTTACTGCATTGGCTAATAAATTAATAACAACTCTCTCTATTTCAGTACTATCAAAAGAAATAATTTTTTCTTCTATATAAGGATCAATTATAAGAGATATCCCTTTTTCTTCTATAAACTTCTTCATATTAAGTGCAGCTTCTTCTACTACATAAACTATATCATTATTTTCTTTATTTATTATATAATGGCCTGTCTCTATTTTTGAGGTATCTATAATATCATTTATTATTTTTAATAAGTTACCACAATTTCTATTTATAATATCCATATATTCATAAGCTTTTTCATAAGTCATAGTTTTATTATTCATCAAAGAACTTATTAATTGAACTGTTGCTGAAATAACGTTTATTGGTGTTCTTAGTTCATGAGATAAATTCACAAAAAAATTATTTTTAAATTTTTCTTTATCTATTATTTCTTTGCTTAGTCTTTTATTTTCTTCCAATTGATTATTAATTTTCTTTGTCTTTTGATCTACTAGTCTTTGTAATATCTTAACATAATTAAAAAAGTAAACAATTATTGCCGTAAGTAATATTATATATGTTAAATAAGCTAAAGGTGTTTTCCAGATAGGATTTTTAACTCTTATATTTATCCTTGTCTCTTTTGTTAAATCACCATCGGGATACCTTGCTCTTAACTTTAATATATATTTTCCTGGTTCTAATGATTTAAATGATAAACTACTTTTTGAATCTATATATATCCAATTTGAGTCAATACCCTCAAGAATATATTCATAACTTATATTATTTAACTCTTCGTAGTCTGGTAAAAAATAATCAATAGATAAGTCTTTATCATTATATTCTAAAACTAATTCCTCTCCATCATAAAGAACTTTATTTTGTCCAATAAAAATATCTCCAATTACAACTTCATTTTTATTTTTATTAAAGGTAACTATCTCATTAGGATAAAAAAATGTTACTCCATTTGTACTTCCAAATATCATAACCCCATTTTCAAGCTTCACACTTGAATTTAAATTAAACTGATATCCATATAATCCATCTGCTTTTTTGAAATTTGCAATTTTTTCCCCTTGAATATCAAACTTATTTAATCCTTTATTTGTACTTATCCAAAGGTTGTTACTATTATCAACTAAAATTGAATTAATAAAGTTATTACTTAATCCATGAACTGTAGTATAAACAGTAACCTTTTCTGTACTTAAATCAAATTTACTAAGGCCTACATTAGTTCCTATCCACAGATTTCCTAAGTCATCAAATGTCATACAATTTATATAGTTATCAATAAAAAAATTATTATTAAAAGAATCCTGTGTATATTGTTCTATAACACCATTTTCCTTATGATACTTTACTAATCCTGTGTTTACTCCACCTAACCAAATAATATTTTCGTCTTTATAATCTGGTAATATATATTTTATACCACCTGGTTTTATATTAAATTTAATTAAATCTTCATCATAATATGTTGTTTCTCCAGTATTAAAATTATAAGAATAAAAATTTGATGTTGATGCAAGCCAAATATTTTCTTCATCACTATATAAATAATTTATTTCTGAAGAATAACCATCTTCAATAAAATGATGGTCATATGTATAATCTTCTCTATCAATTGATATTATTCCCTTATTAGTTATAACTATAATCCACTTCTCATTTAACTTATATAGATTTTTAATATGTTGATTCTTTATATTTATTCCATTGTCATTATCATATATTATATATAGCAAATTACTTGTTTTTTTATCATATATATATATTCCATCATATTTTGTAGCTATCCATAAATAACTATCATCTTTTAAAATAGATACAATATTTTTGTTATTTAAATATATTTGTTCTTCTACAGAATTAAATTGATTATTCTTATTTAATATATTTATTCCTTTATCTGTTCCAATCCATATAGTCCCATTAAAATCCTCATAAAAACATGTTACAACATTACTGCTAAGAGAATTTTTAAATTTTTCATCCTTTTTTATTATATTAAGCTCAGTTTGTCCTTGATAATATTTTAATATACCCTCACTACTAGATATCCATAAATTTTTTTCACTATCTAGCAGAATAAAATTATTATTATAAAATTCGTGATCCTTTTTATTCTCATAGCTTTCTACTATTTTTTTTTCTTTAATATCATATTTTTTTATTCCATTATTATCAACCATCCATACATATACATTATCTAAATTTCTTAAATCATAAACGATAATTCCTTCCTTGGTTGATATCCATATATTCCCAGACTCATCTATCTCTAAATAATATATATATAACTTATCATTATCTATTTCTATTTGCCTATATACTATTTTAAAATCTTTATCTAAAACATTTATTCCATCTTTTGTTCCAACCCATAATTCACCATTCTTTCCTTCCTTTATACAAGTTATAGAGGAATTAGTTAATGAATTCATATCATTTTTATTACCATAAAAAGCTTCAATTTCTTGAGTTTCAATATCAATTTTTATTAATCCATTTTCAGTACCAACCCACATAATATTTTCATTATAACTACTTTTTAGTAATGAGGTGATTTTTAAATACCCTAAATTATAATTATCATTAGGAATATCCTTCATTCTTATAACATTATCTGTATCTCTGATTAAAATATTTAATCCATGATCAGTTGCTATCCATATATTACCACGAGAATCTTCTTCTATATCATAAATATATGTAGAACTTAATGAGTTTTTATCTTCAAATTTACAATTATATATTTTAATTTTTTCACCATCATATCTATTAAGACCATCTTTTGTACCTACCCACATATAACCTTTACTATCTTGAAATATGGTTGTCACATACTCATTTGAAAGGCCTTCATCAATAGATATCTTTACAAAATCTTCTTTTTTTACTATATCTGCACACACTTTTGTAGGAATTACAGTATTTATTAAAATACTTATTAATAATGTAAATATTAATAGTTTGTACCTCATATATTTCTACCTCACATTTAATATTATTTATCTTTTACATATGAATTTATATGCTAATAAATTAATAATCACTTTTAACATCTACATTATTTTACCACAAAATAAACCAAATTTATACAAAATAATACAAAAATATATTTTTTTTAAAAGAAAAAGATATATTAGTATGCAAAAACTATACTAATATATCTTCTAAATATAATAAATTTAAATAACTTATTATTTATTATTTTCCTTTATATACTTATACATATTTCTTCCTGCTAAAGTTCCTGATCCTAGTGAAAGACCAAAAGCTGAACCTTCATTATCATAATATGGTGCAGTAAACAAACTTCCAGCATCTACACCAGCAACATATAGACCTTTAATTGGTTCATTATTCTTATCTAATGCTCTTAATGAATCATCAACCTTAACTCCACCAATTGTACACCATGCACTTGGTTCATATTCAAATACATAATATGGTCCATTGTTAATTGGTGTTAAGAATGTTGGATCTTTTAAGAATTCGCTGTCATATTTTGCTTCACAATACTTATTATATTGTTCTACTGTTGAAACTAAATTATCAAGACCAAACTTTTCAGCTAATTCTTCAATTGTATCAGCTTTATAAGCCCAACCTTGGTCAATTGCTTCTTGTAATTGAGCTTTTGCTTCTGTTAATACCTTAACATGTGATTTTGATGTTGGTGCTTCATCAGATAAGTTTCTTACACCTGCAACCCAATTTTCAGGACTACCTAAAGTCTTGAATATACCTTGTTCACAAACTGAATTATAATATGCTTCATCCATTACAGCATAGTATTTTCCATATCTTAATGTAGCTTCTGCACCACTTAATGGTTCTGAAGCCATTATTTCTTCATTAAAGAATCTATTTCCTTCTGAATTAACAAGTAATCCTCCATAAATACCAAATCTTAAATTTTGATTTGAATTTACAGACCAAGTTCCTGCCTTTGAATTTGAAGCTGAAAACTCATTTGCAACTATACCCCAGTTTTTATCTTCTACTCCACCTGCTGCTAATGTCATGTTAATTCCATCACCAGTTGATAATGTGTTTCCAAGTGGGTTTATTGTAATATTACCAAATTTATTTTCAATTATTTCTTGGCCACCTAAGTATCCTCCAGTAGCTAATAATACTGCATCTGCATTTATTGTAACTTTTGTTCCATCTGCTTTTGTAGCCTTAATTCCTACTGCATTTCCATCTTTATCTAAAATAACTTCTTCTCCAGTAGTTTCTAACATTATAGTTCCACCATTAGCAGTTATTTTATCTGCTAAGAAGCCCATTCTGTCTAGGCCTTTTTCTTTTATTCCATGTCTTGCTCTAAATCCTACTCCATAAGCATCTTGTCTTAAGTATACACTTAAACCTAAATCTGCTAACATATCTATTGTTTCACCTGTAACTTCTAAAGTCTTACGAAGTAAAGCATCATTAATTGTACTATTACCAAATTCAGACATATGTTCAAATAATTCTTCCGTTGTAAGGTCCTCTCCTTCTTCTTTTTGAACCTTAGTTCCAGTAGCTATAGGACCACCTGCATTAGCTCCATTACTAACAGCAAGGCTTACCCCTTTCTCTATTACCATTACCTTAGCACCTAAGCCTGATGCACTAATTGCAGCTGTTAAACCTGCAGCACCACCACCAACTATAACTATATCTGTATCATAAGTTTCTTCCTTTTTAGAAGCTGTATCTTGTTTTTTATTATTCTTTAATGCTTCTACATCTCCATTAGCTTGTTTTACGCAATCTTCAACTGCAGAAACAATTGCATTAGTAGTTAAACTTGCACCTGATGTAGCATCTACATCTAATGTTTGTTCATCAACAATTGACTTTATAGTACGTTCAATAGCTTCATTTGAAATACCTTCTGTTTCATTACTTTCTAAAACTTCAACAGAGACTATTGAGTTTTCATCAAATATTGTTTTTATTTTCACATTACCATTTTTACCAGTACTTACTGCTGTGTATTCTCCAGGTGTAAAAGAAACCTTCTTCTTTCCTCCATCACATGATACTAATCCTAATATCATAACCATTGATAAAATAGCAGCTAGTAATTTTTTCATGCTTTTTTTCATTAAGTGTTCCCCCTAATTTGTCAAATTAATATCAATCCAAATCAGAGTATAAAGGTTGCACTAAGTGCAATGTCAATACTTTTTATTCTATTGGTATATATATAATAAATCCTTTGCTTCCATCTTCATATTTAAGTTTTACTCCATTAAAATAAATATCTCCCACAACTGTCATATTATTTTTTTCAATATATTTTAAAGCATCTTCTATAAATTCAATAAATTTATCATTTTTATTATGATTATTTGAATAGTAAACTAAGCATTTCCCCATTTTTAATACTTCTCCTTGATTACTTAAATCAATCCCCTTTTCTATTGCCACATCTAAATCCATAGATATTCCATAATCTTTTTGAATCATATCTCTATCATAAATATACGCATTTTTTATGCGACTACAATATTCTGAAATTGGTAGCATATCTACAAATTTTGAAAAAGTATCATACTCTGAAATAGTAAAATCTAGGCCTTTAGAGGCAGGTATAAACACCTTATCTTTAATATATTTAATTTCGTAATTATTTCCTCCTGATTTTACAATTTCTAAATTTTTTCTAGTATTATTTATACCTTCTAATTGCTCATTTAATTTTTTTATTTCTATTTCTATTTGATTTTTTCTTTCATTAAGCTTTTCTATAACTGAATCTACATCACTTTTTTCAATTAGTTCTAGAGAATCCTCTACACTAATACCTAAGGACCTAAAATGCTTAAATCTATTCAATACAAATGCATCAAAATGTGTAAAGCTTCTATAATTATTTGATTCTTTTTTTGGTTTCAATAATTCAATTCTTTCAAAATATCTAAGAGAACTATAGGGCAAGCCTACCATAGCACTAAATTCTTTTACTGAATATTTCCTAATATTTGACTCTTCTTTCATACTTTAGATAGCTCCTATTTTAATAAATATTTTTTAACAATTTATAAATTACCATATCTAAATTAAATATGTAAATAATTATAGTACAGTTCTAAAAGAATATTTTAAAAGCAGACCTAAAGCTCCTTTTATTAAGGCATAGGTCTGCTTTTATTATTTAATAATTTATAATGCTGTTATTCTTAATTGTTGTTTTTGCAATATCCTTATAGTTAAATTTAATACTACTTTCTCTGTAACTTTAGTAAATATTTGTTCAGTTTGTGCTGTACAATTTAAAGTTTCATTTATGTTAATATCAATTTCAATAATATCTGCTTTTACTAATTCAGCAAAAGGTTTTTCATTAAATATCTCTGTAAAAACAGAGCACTTCTCACAAAGACTATTTCCTATTACAGGATCTGTACATTCATCACACTCTTTCACTTTCTCTTTAAAAAATTCAATTTCACATGGAATTGAATTTCCAATAAAAATAGGTTCTCTAATAAAATTAATTCTTGTAGTAAAGTTAAATGGTACCTCAACTGTACAGTATCTTATATAGCCGCAATTATTTTCAGTACCATCTGATCTATAAGTTTTAGTTGCATATTCAATATTCTTTTTAATAAATCCTTCTACAAACAATATTGCATTTTCTCCACATTTATCCTCAGAAAATGGAATAATACGAGATTGAGATAAAAACACATTTTTTCTAATTCTCTTAATTTCTGATACTTCTCTATCTAATGTTATAGTTGCTTCAACAGGAATTGTAACATTTACTTCTGCAAGTACTACTGGCAACTTAACAACTACAGGCCCACATTTAATAGTATCATATGTTACAGCTGTTTGATTAGTTAATAACTGAACCTCTGAAGTAACTTTTGAAGAAGAAGTAGGCATATTCTTACAATCATTCACAATTATTTTATCGTCATTCATTATAAGGTTTCCTCCATTTTTATATAATTATAATCAATAAATCCATTACTGTATCTTATACAAATATTCCCTTTTTAGTACATCAACAACTAAAATATTAATCTTATATATTAAAAAATCCTCGATAAAACTTGTATAAAGTATTATCGAGGATATAATAATTTGATATTCTTTTTTAATTAATTCTTAGCACTCTAATTGTAATCCACCTAGTGCTGTAACATTTACTTGTTGTTTTTGTAGTACTTTTAATGTTAAATTAACTACAACTTTTTCTGTAAGTTCAGTGAAGAATTGTTCTATAGGAGCATTACAGTTTGAATATGGTCTTGTGTGAATATCAACTTCAGCAATTTCTGCTCTTACTAATTCTGTAAAAGGTTTTTCATTAAAGATTTCTATATTGAAAAAGCTTTGATCACAAACATTACGTCCAATTATTGGATCTGCGCAACTATCGCATCCTTTACGTTTATCTGTAAAGAATTGTAACTCACTTGGTCCAAAGTTTGGAGTGAAAATTGGTTGTCTAATAAAAGTAATTCTAGTTGAAAAACTAAAAGGTACTTCTACTGTACAATGTCTTATATATCCACATAAATTTGGAGTATTAGGTGTACTACAAGTTTTTGTAGCATACTCAATATTTTTTCTAATAAATCCTTCTATAAATAATATTCCAGTACCAAATTCACTATCTTGAGAAAATGGAATAATACGAGATTGAGTTAAAAATACATTTTTTCTTATTCTCTTAACTTCTATAACTTCCTTATCTAATTTTATAGCAGCTTCAACAGGAATTGTAACATTTACTTCTGCTAATACTACTGGAAGCTTAACAACTACAGGACCTGGTGCAATAACATCAGGTGTTACAGGAATTTGCTCAGTTAAAGTTTGATTTTTGCTTGTAACAGTTGCACAGCTATTTGTTCCACATAAATTATCTTTTGTACTTGTATTGTTATAATTCATAATAACATTTCCTCCATTTTATCTAATAAAGAACAATTAATTAAACCTTATATTACATAATATAAAAAATATGAATTTTTGTGCATGAATTAATAATTTTTTTCTAAAGTAATTAGCTTCCATAAAGAAATTTTTTACTCATAGATATAAGTTATAAGAGTTTGTGAATTAAAATGTTATTTTCTAAATACAAAAAACTCCTTCTATGATAAACAGTTGAATATCATAAAGGAGTAAATTTTATAACTATACTAATTCTTAAAATCTAAAAGTTTATTTTTTAATTGGTCTTCTATACTTCTTAATTCAACTTCAGCTTCTTTACGTTTTTGACGACCTTCTGTTTGTATGCGAAGTATTTCATCAAGAGTTGAAATTAATGATTCATTAGTTACCTTTAGTGTTTCTATATCAACAATTCCTCTTTCTGATTCTTTAGCAGTTTCTATAGTTGAAGTTTTTAATATTTCAGCATTTTTACGTAAAAGTTCATTTGTCATATTAGTTACTTCATTTTGAACCTTTGCTGCATTAGAAGAATGTGCAACACCTAAGGCTAAAACTATTTGACTTTTCCAAAGAGGAATAGTATTAACAATTGTTGATTGTATTTTTTCAGACATTAAAGAATCATTATTTTGAATTAAACGAATTTGAGGAGCCATTTGAAGAGAAATCATTTTCGTTAACTCTAAATCATGAATCTTCTTTTCAAATCTATTACAAAGAGCAAGGAAATCATTTACCTCTTGAGCATCTTGAGGAAGTCCACTTCTTTTCGCTTTTTCTTGTAATATAGGAAGCTCCTCTTTTTCTAATTTTTGAAGCTTCTTTTTCCCTGCTAAAATATACATAGAAAGCTCTTTAAAATAAGCTTTATTTATTTCGTACATCTTATCTAGCATTGCAATATCCTTTAAAAGCTGTATTTGATGCTTCTCAAGGTTATTACACATCTTATTAATATTATCTTCTACCTTATCATACTTTATCTTCATTTCAGAAATCTTATTTTTACCTTTTTTAAAAAATCCTAAGATACCTTTTTTATCTTCTGTATCTTCAAAATTCTTTAATTCCTGAACCACGCTAGAAAGCATATCTCCAATTTCACCCAAATCCTTAGTTCTTACATTATTTAAAGCAGTTTCTGAGAAATCTGAAATTTTCTTTTGAGCTCCTACTCCATATTGTAAAATAGAATTTGAATTTTTAATTTCTATCTTATCTACAAATTGATCTACCATTCTTTTTTCTTCTTCAGTTAAATTAATTTCATCAATTATTTCTTCGTTTTTCTCTTCTTTAACTTCTACCTTAACAACCTCTTCTTCAATTGGTTCAAAAACTAATTCAGGTTTTAAATCAATATTCTCTTTAAATTCATCACTCATTATTACTGCCTCCCTTTTACTTTAAGCTTATTTTTTAAAATCTTCTTCTGTTAATCCCTCTTGATGAAATAAAGTTTTTAAAACAGATATATCTGTTGAAATATCTAAAACAATATCTTCATATAAATCATCTAATAAATTCTCAAAAGCATTATTTATAATATCAATACTTTTTTCAATTTCAATTTTTGCATTCTTTATATTATCACCTTGAACTGTTTGTTTAGTTAATTCCTTATATGAATTAATAAGCTTTAAAGTAATCGGAAGATAATGATTTATAAATTTATTAACTTCTTGTAATTTTTTAGGATTCTTTTCAACATAATCAACTATTTGACTTGAAATTCCTTGTAGTTTATCAAGCTTAATAGCTATTTCTTCTTTATATAAATCATTTCTTACAACTTTTATTTGCTCAATATACTTTCTACCCATTTCAAGTATAGAATTTAACTCTTCTTGTTCTTCATTTATATCTTGATTAATATTTTCTTTTTTCTCTAATTCAGCTTTAGCCATTTGTTGTTTTTTTAGATTTAGATAATCATTATAAACATCATCATTTAACATAAAATAATTATTTTCATCGTCTATATGTCCTTCTATGAACATACCTAATTTAATCATTTTATTAAGGTCCTTAATTACAAAGTCTTCTTTTTCTTTAGAAAATCTAGCTAAGTCTTTAATTAAGCAATAACAATTATCATCAATGAATCTAACATACTTCTTAAAGCGTCTAACTCTTTTTCTTAAATTTATTCCTCTATATAATAGAACTAAACTTACTCCCAAAAGCAAAACCATAGTTACAAAAGCTACTAAAGTATCTGCAACCATTTTAGTAAAAAATGCCATAAATATTATAAATAGTAAGGTAAAGAATCCAAAAAATGTAGTACCTAATACTCCAAATATCATATAAACAATTCCTGATACAGTTCCTGCTGGTCTTTTATCAATATAAGTTGATATATTATTTTTAGCTTTCTTATTTATGGTACTGTAATTATTTTCCATTTTCGTATTAAATTCATTTAGTTTTGATTTAAATTCATTTATTGTATCTTCAGCTTTATAGCTAATATCTCTTTTTAAATTTACAAAATCTATAGCATTAAATGCATTTTTTACTGTAGACATAATTTGATCTTCTAAATCAGAGAAATCTTTTCTATCCATTATATTTCCTCCAGATAATTTTAATTTAGATATGTAACCACTCTATATTTATTATAATACTTCAAATTTATTATATCTTATTATTAAATCAATTACAATTTATAGAAACTATGCAAAGCTTTTTTTCTTAATTAATAATAATAAAGATATATTAATACTACTTGTACTAATATATCTTTATTCCAATTACTATAATCTATACTAAAATACACAATTTCTATATACATAATATTCTAATTATATATAACTTGTTAATCCATTAAAATATCTTTATCATTTAACGAATGAATTATCCCCTTATTAGAAAATTTCCTATCACATTCTTCTTCATATTTTTCTAATACATTAGGAAGTCCTATAGTAAAGCTACTACCTTTGTTAACTTCACTTTGAAGTTTAATATATCCACCATGAAGCTCAACTATATATTTAACAAGTGTAAGTCCAATACCACTACTAGTTGCCTTTATAGCTCCAGTACCTTCTACCTGTGAAAACCTCTTAAATATAAATTCTTGATCGCATTTTGATATTCCAATGCCTGTATCTTCTACAGTTATTTCAATATAATCTTTAACTTCCTTTATATATACTCTAATTTCTCCACCTTTTTTAGTGAACTTAACTGCATTTCCTAATAAGTTAATTATACATCTTTCTATTTCAGTTTCATCAAAGGATATTACCTTCTCTTCCATATCAGGATCAATTATAAGAGATAAACCTTTATCTTCTATATAATTACTCATATTAAGTGCAACTTCTTCAACTATATAAACAATATCATTATTCTTCTTATAAATTTTATATTTCCCAGTTTCTATCTTTGAACTATCTATAATATCATTAATTATCTTTAATAAATTTTTACAACTTTTATGCACAATCTCCATATACTCATTAATTTTTTCATGAGTAATATTTTTATTTTTATTAAGTAAATTTATTAATTGTACTGTAGATGCAATTACATTTATTGGTGTTCTAAGCTCATGAGATAAATTTACAAAATAATTATTTTTAAACTTTTCATTATTTATTAATTCTTTACTTAACTTTTTATTCTCTTCTAACTGTTTATTAAGTTTCATTGTTTTTTGATTTACTAAGTGTCGTAATATTTTAACATAATTAAATATATAAATAATAATTGCTAGTAATATTACAACATATATTATGTAAGCTAAAGGTGTTTTCCAAATAGGATTTTTTACCCTTATATTAATTTTTGTTTCTTTAGTTAATTCACCATGTCCATCTCTAGCTCTTATTTTTAAAGTATACCTTCCAGGTTCTAAAGATTTTAAATAGATTTCATTACTAGTATCAATATATATCCATCTTGAGTCAATTCCTTCAAGCATATATTCATAAGTTATATTATTTAAGCTTTCATAATTAGGTAGAAAATAATTAATGTATAAATTTTTATAATTGTAATCTAAAACAAGTTCTTTTCCATCATAGGAAACTCTATTATGCCCAACGAAAATATCTCCAATTACTACTTCATCTTTAAGCATCTTATAATCTACTATATCATTTGGATTAAAGTATGTAAGCCCTTCTGTACTACCAAATATCATTGTTCCATCTTTAAGCTTTAAACTTGAATTTAAATTAAATTGATATCCATATAAGCCATCCATTTTCGTATAGTTTACTATATTATCTTTTTTCACATCATACTTATTTAAGCCTTTATTAGTACTTATCCAAATATGATTGTTATCGTCAATTAATATTGAATTTATAAAATTATTAGTTAAACCTTCTGAAGTAGTGTAAGAAGTAAACTCTTCTGTATTTAAATTAAATTTACTAAGTCCTACATTTGTTCCTATCCATAAATTTCCTAAACCATCAAAGGTCATACAATTTATATAGTTGTTTATTAAAGAAGTTTCTTTTGAAGGATCATTTATATATCTTTCTATAACTCCTTTTTCTTTGTGAAATTTAATTAACCCAATTTCAATTCCACCTAACCAAAGAATATCTTTATCTTCATTATCTTGTAAAATGTAATTTATTACTCCTGGATTTATTCCAAGTTCCCTCAGACTTTCACTATAATAAGTTCTTTTATCTTTATCTATATTGTAAGAATAAAAATCATTTGTTGTTGCTAGCCATACTTCATTTTCATCGCTGTATAAATAATTTAGTTCTGAAGAATAATCCTCTCCGATAATTATTTTTGTATATGAATTATTTACTGTATCTAAAGCTATCATTTCTTTATTAGTTACTAAAACCATATATCTATTGTGTATTTTAAACATAGTTTTTATATATCTATCACTTAAACTAAAGCTATTTTCCTCGTATAGCCAAGTATTTAAATTACCACTATCTGCTTCATATATATATACTCCGTTGAATTTAGTAGCAATCCATATATTGTCATTATGCTGTAGTATAGATACTATATTCTGATTATCTTTACTAATATAATTAAATGTAGCTTTATCATTTAATATATTAGCTCCCTTATCTGTTCCAATCCAGATAGTTCCATTAGAATCTTCAAAAAAGCAGGTTATAACACTACTAGAAATTGAATTATTAATAGTTATATTCTTTCTATATACATTAAAGTTACCTTTATCTATTGAATACTTTATTGCACCACTACTTGTAGATAACCAAACATTATTTTTACTATCATTTAAAATAAAATTGTTATAAAAATTAACTTTATTATCTTTAAAATCATAAATAGTAGTTGCAGTATTTTCTTTTATATTATACTTTTTAACTACTTCACTATTAATTATATATAGATATTCCATTTTATCTTCTTTTATATTCGTTATAATGATACCTTGTTTAGTAGATATCCACATATTGCCTAATTCATCTTTTGATATATAGTTAATAAATAATTTATCATTTTTTTTATTATTAATTATTACAGAATTTTCATCTATTATATTTATTCCTAATTTAGTTCCCACCCACAGATTGTTATCTTCACCTTCTTCTAAACATGTTATTGCTGAACTAGTTAAGGTATTAGGATCACTTGGGTCGTTATAAAATGCTTCAATTGTTTCATCCTTTATATTAATCTTAATTAAACCATTTTCTGTACCTACCCACATAATATTTTCTTCAAAAGTACTCTTTAATAGTGATGTTATCTTTAAATTACCTAAGTTATATTTATCATCTATATCTTTCATTCTTATAATAGTATCTGTATCTCTAACTAAGAAATCTAATCCGTTATCAGTTCCTATCCAAAGGTTACCTTTGCAGTCTTCCTCTATAGCTGTTATATATGTTGAACTTAAAGTATTCTCATCTTCAACATTACAGTTATATATTTTTATTATTTCACCATCATATCTATTAAGGCCATCTTTTGTGCCTATCCACATATATCCCTTGCTATCTTGAAATATAGTTGTTACATATTCATTTGAAAGGCCATCACTAATAGATATACTTTCAAACTTAGAATCCTTTAGGATTTCTGCATATGGTTTTATAGGAATTAAAATAAATATTAAAATAAATATTATTAATCTTTTCAGTCTCATGTCATTAGCCCTCATAAAGTAAATTTACTTCGTATAAATACTTCTATATTTTTATTTTACTTTAATTATCTTAATGAAATTCATTTCTGTCGTAAAATGTATTTTTTTGTAGTCTAATTGTATTTTCAATTACTTTATTTAAAGTTTATTATAAAAAATTTTTCACAGGGTAATATTTTATAAATTTCTAGAAAATAAAAAAGATACTGCTATAAAAACAGTATCCTTAACTTATTTTCTTATCTTGTTGCATCATTACATATGTAGTAAATATATTATTTTTATGATGTCTATTAACATACCCTTTATATTTTTTTACTATGTTATCTACTTGAACTAAACCAATTCCATTCATATAACTATTCTTTGATGATATAAATTTACCATCTATTTTATTTACATAGCCACTACTAGTATTATTACTTATCTTAATAACTAATATATTTTTTTCTGATGCTATTTTTAAATTAATAAATCTATAGTCCTTAATGTTATCACAAGCTTCAATAGAATTATCAAGCAGATTACCAAGTATAGTACAGATATCTACACTAGAAACTTTTATATCTGAATTTATTTTTAAATTCAAGCTTATTTTTATATTTTTCCCTTCGGCAGCTTTAATTTTACTTACTAATATAGAATTTATTGCTATATTATCTGTATATATATTTTTATCTAACTTACTAATACTACTATCTATTTCTTCTATATATGAAATAACATCTTCTTTAGTACTTACTTGTAATAGAGCTGAAATCATACTGATGTGATTCCTAAAGTCATGTTTCCAACCAATCATTTCAGTGTACATATCTATAATTTCCTTATCATGAATTTTACGATCTAAATCCATTTTTAATATGAACTTTTCTTCCATTTCCTTTGAAAATATATTTAATATATATATTGACAATACTTGTATACTGCATAAAATAAATAAAATGGTTATAGTATCCTTATTCACTGTATTTATATTTACTATTAATGCTCTTTCTATAATGAATATTAATATATGATTAAAAAGTAATATAGCTGCAACTATATATAATGTTATATCTTTTATGTATTTTATAAAATTTATATTATTCAAAAAGGAGCATATAAGTACAAATTGAAATAATCTGATAAATAATACTACTATAACTCTTTTGTAATTAGTATATAGAAACATCTCGGAAAAGGTTATATTAAATGACATTGAAACTATAATGTATATTATAAAAGAACTTACTACCATTATAGTAATATATAAAGAAGATAAAAAAAGCTTTTCTGATACCCTGCCTTTTCTAAATAAAAGAGGATATATTGTTAATAAGCTATAATAAAAAAGCATAAATCTAATTATTTTAATTCCACTCATGTGAATAAATACTTTATTGATGTTTATTGTTGACATTGAAGCATAAAAAATAATCATTATTATTGTAAATACTTTGCTGTATTTCTTAATTTTAGGTTCCATTATTGTATTAAAAAAGTATATTATCATAATTGAACTTAGTAAGTTACTTATTCCTTCTAATACATGTAAAATTATCATAAACTATTTCAATCCTTATTCACAAATATAATTTATAAAAGTATCATTAACTTCTTTATATTTTCCTCTACTTATAGGTATTTTTACTCCATTTTCTAATAATACATTATTTTTTATTATTGATTTAATATATCTTACATTTACTATATAAGATCTATGGCATCTAATAAAATATTCACTTGGCAAAATCTTTTCTATCTCACCTATATTCTTTCTTATAGTAATTTTTTCAGTACTTGTATGAATATCTATATATGGAGAAAACATTATAAAGTACTGTATTTCATTATAATCTAATTTTATAACTTTTTTACCTGCCTCTAAAACTAGTGAAGAATCTTCTTCTTCACTGCTAATCCTATCTAATGTGCTATTTAAACAGTAATATAAATCTTTTACCTTAATAGGCTTTATTAAATATTGTAATGCACGAACTTTATAACCATGTAATGCATATTTAAAAAATCCTGTTACAAATACAATATCTATATTTTTATTTTTTTCTCTTATTATATTAGACAATTCAATTCCTGACATTTTACTTAACTTTATATCTAAAAATATAATGTCGTATTTAGCATAATCTGACCATTCAAATAAAAATGATTCTGCATTTGTAAAATTATCAATTGATATTTCAATATCTTTTTCCTTAGCCCATTTTTTAATGTAATTATTAAGTAAATTAATTTGTACAACTTGATCTTCACATATAGCTACCTTCATAATATAAGCATTCCTCCTTATACTAGATTTTTTTCTTACTACCATTAACTTTGTAATTTATTCTAAACAATTACTATTATTTTAATAATATAACTTTCTATACCAAATTGTATCTACCCAAAATTCACTAATTATTATACTAAATGTTTCTTATTTTTCAATAATATATAGAAAAATGTTTCATTCATTATAAATAACACAAAAAAGTAGCACTAAATATTATAAATTAATATTTAGTGCTACTTTTTTGTATTTTTCTTAACAATTTTGTGAAGAATGATACTGTTAATAATCTGTTAAGCTATTATAAGAGTTTTATAAAGTTTTATATCCCTTAACAAATAGGAATATTATATTCGGAGGTAGTTATGAAAAAAATAAGAATATTATTAATTTTACTCCTATCTATCTTTTTAGTATCTTGCGGTAAAGCCACCATTACTACTGAAACTACAATAGCAAATGACAGTATTTCCAAAATTAAAATCATTTTAAGTTATGATTCATTAGTTAAAGATAAATTAGGAGACAATATTATAAAGGATAAAATAAGTTCTTATTTAGTAGTTAAATCATCATATAATAACGAAACTAACCTGTATGTTGATGAATTAGTTTTATCTAGAGAGGTTATTAATTATCTATTATCAAGTAGTAAACTAAAAGACTATCTATCAATAGAAACCTATAAATCAACTTCTTTATTTAAAAACATATACACTTTTGATATAAAATTCCTTTCTGATTTATCTTCTCTTGTTGATAGTGATTTATCAGCATATTTACCATCTCCTTCAGATAGTAATTTATCTGCATACTTAAGGTATATACCATTTAGCAATAAGATTATTATACCTGGTAAAATATTATCATCAAATTCTAATAATGTAATAAATGAAGATACCTTAGAATGGACCTACACGTTAGATAAAATTAATAGTGATACAAATTTAGAATTTGAATATGAAGCTTATAGTATTTTTAGAATAATGTTATTTATTTTAATTATAATAGTTTTAATTGTTGTTATTATTTATTTAATAAAAAGAAATAAATCAACAGGTAACTCTAAAAATTAAATTCCCCATAAGGTGGTATATATGATGAAGTATATTATATTTGATTTAGAATTTAATCAAAGTTCTAATAAAGAAGATAGGATTGCTCAGTTACCCTTTGAAATAATACAAATTGGAGGGTTAAAACTTGATGAAGATTTTAAAACTATTTCAACATTTAATGAATTAGTAAAGACTACTGTTTATAAAAATATTCTTCCCTATATTCAAGATCTGACAAAGATTACTGACGAAATGGTTTCTTCTGCCAAAGAATTTACTGATATTTATTATGACTTTATGAATTTTATTGGAAAAGAAGATATAACATTTATTGTTTGGGGGATTGTAGACTTAACAGAATTATATAAAAACATTATTTACTTTAATCTCCCTACTGAAAATCTCCCTAAACATTATATAGATATTCAAGATTATGCTAGTAAACATTTTAAAGTTCCAGGTGGAAAAAGGATTGGACTAAAAAATGCACTAGATTTTCTAAATATAAATATAAGTTGTGAATTTCATAATGCTTTTAATGATGCTTACTATACAGCTGAGGTATTTAAAAAATTATATAATGATTCAATAGAGCCGAAAGTTTATACTCATACACCTATTAGAATAAAATCAGAGCCTAAAAAGATAGTTGATTATAATGCCTTAATTCTTCAAATTGAAAAAATGTATAATAAAAAATTAACCTCTGAAGAAATCAGCATGATAAAATTAGCATACAATATGGGTAAAACTAATCAATTTCTTATACATATAGAGAAAGAAACACAAAACTAAATAGATGTACTTTTGCTAGAAAAACTAGTTAAGCAAGACCACTTATTAAGAAAAACAGATAATTTTTTACTATTATTTAATAAAAAGAAAAACCTATACTAGTACATAAATTGCTAGTATAAGTTTTTCTTTATTTCCAAGTTTATATTAATAAATCATCGTAACACTTAATTAATAACTCCTAATATCTTTTCAACTACCTCAACATCTGCAGGTACCCAATCTTGTGATTGTAACTCATCTAATGAAACCCACTTTGCATCATTGTGTGCATTTAAGTTAAGAGTTCCACCACATATTTCACAAGTAAAACAATGCGTAGTTAAATGAAAACTTGTATAATCATACTCTACTGTTGTAAAATACTCTAAATTATTTATATCTAGTTCTAGTTCTTCCTTAATTTCTCTTATTAATGCCTCTTCTTTTGTTTCTCCTACTTCTATTTTTCCACCTGGAAACTCCCACATATCTTGAAATTCTCCATAGCTTCTGCGAGTTATAAATATCTTATCTTCCTTTTTTATTATAGCTGCAACTACCTCTATTGATTTCATATTTTCTACATTCCTCTTTAATTCTTCTATTTTGCATTAACACTAAACATATAAACCTGTTACTTTATTTTCTTTTATAAAAAATAAAGTAACATGATATTTAACATATATCACATCACTAAAAAAATCATAACTTACTTATATTAGTAAACTTATCTTTCCACCTTAATTATATCATGTAAAAAATATAAAATATAGACTTATGTTTCCATTTTTCCTATGATAAGATGATGTAAATATAATTAGCAAACATGACTTTTAAAAATAGTAACCTACCTATTAATTATATTATTCTAGTAAAAAGGAGAATTTATATGAGTATTGAAAACAAAACCTCTACCAAATCTAAATTAGATAAAATATTAGATAAGGGACCTTTTTATCACGGAACAAAAGCTAACCTTAAAATAGGAGATTTAATTAAAATAGGATTTTCATCTAATTATGGCAAAGGTAAAAAAGCTAATTTTGTTTATATGACAGCAACTTTGGAGGCAGCAATTTTGGGAGCAGAACTAGCAGTTGGTGATGGCAGTGAAAGAATATATATTGTTGAACCTACTGGAGAATTTGAAGATGATCCTAATTTAACTAATAAAAAGTTTCCTGGAAATCCTACACGTTCTTATCGTACATCCTTTCCACTAAAAGTAATTGGAGAAATAACTAAATGGAAGGGGCATTCACCAGAAGAACTTAAAATTATGAAGGATAATTTAAATAAACTAAAAGAACAGGGAATTGAAGCTATTAATGAGTAATTTAATTATTTATTTTATTTTTATATTGAAAAAACTCTAAGGAATTTAATTTTCACTTAGAGTTTTTTTAATATGAATTACTTTATTAAATCACTATAGATTTATTTGCTTTATTTATTAGCTTAGCAGGAATCTCTTCATGTAGCTCCCAAACAAAGCTTATTGGTTTATTTCCAATATGACTTCTATATTCACATGTTCCTAAAAAAGTAAATGGTGATGTTAGCCCATCTCTTTCCTTATATTCTCTCACAAAAAGAGCTATCTTATTGTTAGTTGACCTGTGATTAATATATCTTTGTGCAGTTGTACTTTCAACTGAAGTTCTTGATTGTGTTTGCCAATGGAAGAGCTTTTCATTTATAGCATAATCCTCATATAGTGTTGAAGGTGAAAAATCCTTATCACTTTTATTTAATGTAATAAAGAAGATATCTGTCTTCTTATCTTCAAAGTACTTAACCCCTTCTCTAAAGGATGGCTTTTTATATTCATTATAATAACCAAAGGCAGCCATTATTACATCTGTTGTATAATCACAATGTAAATCTAAAGGACATTCATAGCCTAAATCTACTTTTTTATCTACAAATTCAAGATGTTTATAATTATAAGTTAATATCTCACAAACTTCCTTCATCATAGTTTTATTATTAAATAATTTATTAATTCCTTCTTTTAAGGAAGCTAATCCTACTTTCTTAGGTACATCACTATAAAAAATATAATACAGCATATTAAGCATTAAAGCTTCTTCTTTATTAAATTCAACATTATTTATATTACTATTATTCTTTATTAAGTTAATCATAAACTCTATAAATCTTCTTGAGTTTATGAATAATATATTATATAGCTTCTTTGTTATTTCTTCTTCATTGCTATCATTAAAATCTACACTTACATCTGCTAAGACACACATTCTATAAAAGCTTCTATCTCTAGTTTTTCCATAAAAATCTACTAAAGATAAGTTATGATATTCTAAAAAGTTTTCTAAAGTTAATTCTAAAGCTGTATCATCTTTAAAAGTTCTAAGCTTATTAATTAAGTTTACTTTTGAGTTAGTTGCAGATTTTATATTTCTTAATATATATTCCTTAGCTTCCTTTTCTAATTGAATATAGCACCCCTTAGGTAAAGTTAAAAATCCATTTTCAATATAATCTTTAACAGATCTATTACTTCTTCCAATTAAAGCTCTAAACTTATCTTCAAAACTATAATTTTTATGTGCTTGACCTACAAAATCTAAAACAGTTAAACATTCTTTATCTTCATGTAATCTTAAACCTCTTCCAAGCTGTTGTAAAAATACAGTTAAGCTTTCTGTTGGCCTTAAAAATAATATTGTATTGATTTCTGGAATATCCACACCTTCATTATATAAATCTACAACAAAGATAAATTTAATTTCTTTATTTACTAATCTTTTCTTAGCTTCTGCTCTTTCCTCTTTCTTACTTTCATCAGTTAATGCTATAGAAGGAATTCCAAGTTCATTAAATCTTTTAGACATAAAATTAGCATGTTCTTTACTTACACAAAAGCCTAATCCTATAACATCATCAATATCTGTAACATATTTATATAAAGCAGTTATTATTTCTCTTACCCTTATATCATTTCCTGTATAAACATTGCTTAACTCACTTATACTATATCCTTTTCTTTGCCATTTTAAAGTTGATAAATCTACAGAATCAGATACAGCAAAATATTGAAAGGGACTTAATAGCTTTCTATCAATAGCTTCTGGTAATCTTATTTCTCCAGAAATTCTATCTTCAAAATATTTAAATATATCCTTATTGTCAGCTCTTTCTGGAGTTGCTGTTAATCCAAGTAAAACCTTAGGCTTATAATAACTTAATAATCTTTGATAAGATGGAGCTGCTGCATGATGAAATTCATCTACTATAATAAAATCATAATAATCCTCTGTAGTTATTTCACATAAATCTTTACTATTAAAACTTTGAATAGACACAAATAAATGTTCTAAACTATTTGGAACATTACCACCTACCATTAAATCACCAAAGTTATTATCCTTAAGTATTGCTCTAAAGGTATCTCTTGCTTGCTTAAGAATTTCTTCTCTGTGGACTACAAATAATAATCTATTTGGTTGCTTCTTATTTTCTTTGCAGAAATTCTTATAATCAAAAGCTGAAATTACTGTTTTACCTACTCCAGTTGCTGCAATAACAAGGTTTTTATTTTTATTAAATAATTCTCTTTCAACCTTTAACTTATCTAATATCTCCTTTTGATAAGAATAAGGTCTTATATCAAAGGAAAAGTTGAATTCTTCTTCATCACTTTTCTTTTCTTTATTTAATGATCTCTTTAATAAATTTTTATCATCTTCAGTTCCTAAATAAGATATAAATTCTCCATCATTCCAATAACTTTCAAAGGTAGCTTCAAACTTCTTTATAATATCAAAGGAATCCTGCTCTGTTATTTTTATATTCCATTCCAAACCAGAAGTTAAAGCAGCATTAGAAAGATTAGAAGAACCAATATATGCAGTAGTGAAGCCTGTATCTCTTTTAAACATATAAGCCTTTGCATGAAGCCTTGTTCTTTCTGTATCATAAGATATCTTAATTTCTGTGTTTGGTAACTTACTTAATTCATCTATTGCTTTTACATCAGTAGCTCCCATATAAGAAGTTGTAATTACTCTTAATTTTTTCCCAGCCATTGTAGCTTCTTTAAGACTATCAATTATACATCTAAGTCCACTCCACTTTATAAATGAAACTAATAAATCTATAGAATCAGAAGTTAATATCTCCTTATTTAATTCTCCAAGCATATTAGGCTCTAAGGAAGCCCCTGTAAATAAAGAACTTTGAGATAAAGGAGTTACAGGCCTTACTATCTTTTCCTTCTTTAAAGCCTTTTTATTATTAACCTTACTATATAAAGCATTAAGAATTTCTCCATTTTTATCTATTTCATACTTCTTAATATCCTCTTCATTTGACACTTCACTTAATATGTTAATAATGTTATTACAAGCTTCTATTTGCTTTAATAGCTTATCACTATCTTCTTTTTCTTTGTCTCTTATATAATTTAAAGCTTTTCTAATTACTTTAGATATATATTGAGAAAGAATTGTTTTTGCTTCTGTATTATCTATTTTGCTTTTATCTATAATATATTTTTTATTTTCTAAATCTTTAAGTTGTTCTTGTATTTCAGTATTTATTACTTGCTCATATAAACCTTGCTTCAATAAATTCACCACCAATTTTATTTATGATATTACTTTTATTTTATCATATTTGTATCATTATATATATTTTGTATCCTACTAAACTAATCTATAATAAAAATTACTTATATAAAAAACCCTAAGTAAAATATACTTAGAGTCTATAAAAATCATCAATCTCTCATTAGATTTTGAAATCATCACTGTCATACTACTATTACTAAATTTTCTTTAAGTAATCTCTTAATCCCAACATTTTGCTATTTAAATTAATATTTCTTTTATTACAATATTCAGAAATCCATTTTATATCTCTATTGGTTCCATACTTTCTACTAAATCTTTTTAAAACCTCTGATAATTTCCTCTTAAAATTCATTGGAAATTCTGTCATGCTTGATTTATTTACATCTTCAAAACTTCTATGTAATTCTTCTATAGTTATTTCAGAATTTAAAAATTTTATGAATAAAAGTTCATAAAATGCAAAAGGAATAACACCTTCTATAATCTCTTTTACAAGTGATTGGTGGGGTCCAAAATCTTTTGTATCATCAGATACAAAAGCTGCTATTCCCATTACCTTTGCTAAAGCAACAGCTTGAAGTTCACCTTGATCAAATAAATACTGATTACTTTCCTTATAATCTTCAAATAATCCTTTTATCCCCATGGAGATTAAATCTTTATTAGCAATCACCTTAACCATACCAGCTTCAATATCTTTTTTGAATTCTTCGTACACAAGTACAGATTTCCTTTTCATTTCTTTCTCAAAAAGAAAATCATATATATATAATTTTTCAAATGATGAATAGAGTAATTCCTTTTTTCCACTTTTATATAAGTGTATTACTATATCAGTATCTAAAGAAGCATCCATTATTCTAATTCCTCAAATATATCATCTAAATCGATATCTTTCTCTTTTTCACTTTCTTTTTTGAACACTTCAGCATCTATATTTAAAAGATTTAAAGCCTTTTGAAGACTAGAATAAGGTATATAGTCATTATTATAATTACTTGTAACATATTCTAAATATTGTGCAGGAACACTAATAACTTCTGAAGCTATTAATAGTTTTTCATCTGCATTTAACATTTTGAATAAAGCTTTTGATTTTAAGATATTTTTCTCATTAAATAAACTATACATATGACTATCTGTTATAAATAATAAATCTTTTAATCTTTTAACTACTGCATTATAACTAACGTTGAATTCTATTTGAATTCTTACTACATCTAAAGCATTTAACTCATCTTTTTCTTTTTTAAGTTCATACTTTATATACTCTTCTAATTTATTTTCAGGCATTAAAAAACAGTTTGCAAAATAAAATGCTCTCTCTTCACAAATATCTTCCTTTGATTCATATGATTCCAAATCTATTTTAAGTTCTTGGTTTAAATCCTCAAAATCAAAAATTATATGTCCAAGTTCATGTGCAATAGTAAATATCTCTCTTGCAAGTATCTCAGATGAATTAGAGACTATTACTTTTTTTCCTTCATAAACTGTGGAAAATCCTAAAATAACATCTTTCCCAAAAGGATATCTTATATGGTGTATTCCCTTTTGTTCAATCAAACTAAAAATATCCTTAACTCCATAAGTCTGTACATTATTCTCTTGTCTTATTTCCATAGCTTTTTTTTCTATATCACGCTTATTAATCCTCAAGGCCATCACGCATCCTCATTTGATAATAAAGTTTTTCATGTGAATGAAAAACTTTTAATATTTCTTCAATTTTCGAAACTGATTCTGCTACTTCTACAGAATTGTTTTTTTCTCTAAACAATGTAGTTAAACCTTTTTTTTCTTCTTCTATGCTTGTTATATCATAAGTAGAAACACCCAGTATCTTTGCAATGTCTTTTATCATAACAAATGAAATATCAATTTGTCCGTTCTCTAACCTAGAATACCTCTGTCTAGTAGTATCTAAGGCTTCTGCCATTTGCTCCTGACTTATTTTACGCATCATTCTAAGCTCTTTTATTCTAACACCCAATGCATAACTCATCAAAACCACTCCTTTGTATTAAATATATAACATTAAAATATAAAAATCAATCTATATAGTTATAAATATGCTCCATTTAATAAATTTTATACTTTATTCTAAAAATTTTTATATATTTAAAAACATTCAGATCTTATTTGTAAATTTATATATTTATTCTGTTAAGGAAAGGTAGATCTTCTCTTTTCCAATACATCATTAATAAAGTTTATATTTTTTCTTGTTTATTTCTTTGAATCTTTCTTTATACAATCTTTTATTTTAGATGTAAAACTACCAAATGATCCTAAATTTAATTTTAGCAACAATGCAACAATGGTTTTAGTACTTACTCCAAGATCATCTGCTAAATCCTTACAACTTATAAAGTTAGGTATTTCACTTATATTTTTAAATATATATTCATATACCTCTAATTGTTTTCCTGTAATTCTTGTTTTTTTACTTTCTATATCTTTAATTAGCTTTTCTAAATGACTTACATTAGATTTGCTTTCTAATGTTGCACTAACTTCATCTAAAGTTTTTCTATCTTCATTTACATTATTTTTTTCTGGTATTAAAAAAATTCCTTCTTCTTCAAAAAGCTTATTTATATCTTCTAATCCATCTAACTTCTTCATAAACTCAGTTAACTTAGATATACTTTCTATTGAATTTACATAATTTATATACTCTTTAGGTAACTCCCCAAAACCATCAGTTAAAGTTGTTATTATTATACTCTTTATTTTCTCATTCATATCATTAGTGAATAATTTAAACTTACTATCCCATAAACTATTGTTAATACTTGTTATAAAACTATCTCTACTTTCAGTATAAATCTCCAATTCATGTAATGCTCTAGTTGCTGCAATATAAAGTAATCTTCTATCTTCTTCATTATTTTCATATTCATTAGCATTAACAATAATAACATAATCGAATTCTAAACCTTTACTTAATCTAGCTGATAAAATATTTATCCCTTTGTCATATTTACAATATTCATTATCTATTAAATTAATAGGCTTATCATTTACTAATTCAGATAATTCATTATAGTATTCTCTAGAGGAAACTTCATTTTTTTAATATTACTGCTATATTTTTATCTTTATCTATTTTACTATTAATATTATTTGCTATAGCTTTAATTGTACTTTGCTTGTCCATGTTAAGATAAACCTTAGGCTTTTCTGTTTCCCTATTGAAAGCAACTGGTATGGATTCCTTACTAATAAAATATTTTTCTAAAATTGCATTAGCATATTTAGTAATTGACTTAGAATTTCTAAAACTCTTATTAAGACAATAACTTTCAAAGTATGTGTATTTCTTAAACATTTCATTAATTTCATCTAATGATACAGTGCTTTTGTTAAAATTAATTCTTTGATTGAAATCCCCTACTAAAGTAAATGATCTAGTTAATCCCTCTATAACAGCTATCTCTATATAACTTAAATCTTGACACTCGTCTATTACTATATGTCTATACTTATTTTTATTTTCATTTAGTTTATAATATAAATATGTTATAGGTATATAATCTAAATCGTTTAAAGAATTTTCTAAAATATCACTTATAATAATATCTATATCACTTTTATTAATAATATCTCTCCCTAGAGTATTAAGTAAATCCCTATTCTTTAATAAATTTTCATATGCATTCACTACATCTATATTACCTATATTATTTATATATCCATTGATAATAGCAGAGCATTGCTTTCTTAACCGCTTAATTCTTATTTATTGTTCTTGTCTCGTTAATTTTAATACTTCATTATATATTACTGGACTTTTATTGTACTTTTGTAATATTTCCATATTAGACTTATATCTTTTTTCTATTATTTTAATATATTCTTCTACCTTTTCTTTTAAATACTTTTCTAAGTGTTCTTTAAATCTTTTAACTCTATCATTTAATTTATAAATTTCATATTGTTTGCACCAAATAGAATTTATATCATTACTACTTATCAATTCAAAGTTATCTATTACTATATCATCTTTTGGAATAAAATTATCTTCTATATGTTTAACGTAATTATCTAAAACTAATTTAAATGACTTACTTGTTTTAATTTGTGAAGCTTTTCTACTTCTTTCATTAGTTATGATATTTTTATTTTCTATTTTTCTTTCTAAAACCACTTCTGCAAATTCTTTAAATGTAAACTGCTTTACATTAAAATCACTTCCCAATTCTGTTAATATATTAGAAGTATATCCTTGAAATATCTTATTAGGGGAAATAACTAGCAATTCCTCTTCCTGTAATTTGTAATTATAAGCTAAGTATGCTAATCTATGAAACGCTACAGAACTCTTACCGCTTCCAGCGCATCCTTGTACTATTATATTTTTTTCTATTGGTAGCCTAATTATTTTATTTTGATCTTTTTGAACTGTTTCAATAATTACACCTAATTTTTCAGTTTTACTATGTTCTATTTTATCCTTAACAAATTTTTCTTCATCTTCTTCAGTAATATTAGTATAGCTGTAAACGTCTTTAATCTTACTTTTAACAATTGTTATTTTTCTTTTTGTTTTAATATCCCCATCTAAAAAAATTTCTTTTCCTGATTTTTCAGCAATATATTTATGCTTATATTCACCACTATTATAAGCTTCATATACATCAGCAATTGGAGCAGCCCAACTATATATTATTGGTTCTCCATTAATATCTATACCTTTTCTTCCTATATAAACGATTTCTTTTTCGTTATCTTTTTTATATTCAATATCTAATCTACCGAAATAGGGCTCATCTATTGAGCTCATTAATTTTTCTTTATCTTTTAATGCTTTATTATATTTATTTTGATCTACTTTTTGATAAGTATTTATATCCTGTAATAAATATTCTTTAATTACTTTATCATTATTATTGATTTCATTCTTCATTAGTGAAAGTTTACTATCTAATATTTTACTTTCCTCTTCTATTAATTTCTTTTTTATATCCACCCTAACCCCAATACTCCTTTCTAACACCATTATATATAATATTATACACTATTCCTTTACTTAATGCTGTCTATACCTATTTTACTTACATATAAATATAAAAATTACTTCAAAAGCTAAATCTAATAGTCCTTGAAGTAATACTTTTATATTTTTAATGTAAATCTGAATAATCTGCTTTTAAAAATATTTTATAATCACTCAAACTTATATTATATTTGTTTAACATCTTAATTAACAGATTTCTAATTCTATTGGCACTAAGATTCGTTTCAATATAAATATTAGCATCTTCTATACCTCTAGCTACAATCATAGTTGGTAATTTCACTCTAGAAAAATAAATTCTCTTTTTCCCATTCATTTTAGGATTATCCACAAAACTTCTAATTATATCTGGATCCTTTTTAGCTAAATAATTTATTGTTTTTATTAATGCACTTTTCCAGTCCTTTACCTCTATCCTATTTCCCTCAATTTTAATAGCACATGGTCTTTTATGAGTTAAATCTTCATATAGATTATGTTCTACTTCTGTATCTACCAAATAATCACTATAATTAGGAGTCCCTCTTTCATTAATTTCTTCTGTATCATCAATAATATTTGCTGCTATACTTTTTTCATCAATTAATGAATCTAATTCTATTATTGCTTCTTGAATTTTATTAGAAATTGAGTTTAATTCTTCACTACTCAAACTTAATTCAGAAGCTCTTTTATAATTTTTATTTTTATATGATGAAATTACTCTATCGCCAATCTTATCTATAGCACTATCTATTGAAGCTGATAATAAGTCCATAGCTTCTCTTATATCACTAATAGAATTTGGAACTTCTTTTGCTAAAAACTCAAATGCTTTTAAATCCATAGTTTACCCCATCCCCTTATTAGTATTTGCTTTACCTTATCAATAACTTACACTAAATAAATAATTATTATAATATCATTATTATCTCTTCATCTAATATTTTTTTTCGTTCCTTCCAATCAGGCATTAATGTAAATAAAAAATCATAAAACTCATTATTATGTTCTTTATAAATCATATGGACCAATTCATGAAGTATTACATATTTAATGCAGTATTTAGGTGCTTTTATTAAATCTCTATTAAGTATTATAGTATTTTTTTGAGGTATGCATGATCCCCATCTAGTTTTCATTTTTCTAGTTTTTATCTTAACTTGTGGAACATTATATTTACTTATTATTGGGTAAATTTCATTATATAGTCTATTAAATATATATTTGCTTTTTGTATCAAACCAATTATTCAACAACTCTTCTTTCCTTTTATAATTACTCTTATCTTTTACATATAAATAAATATAACCTCTCAAATACTTAACATATTCCTCTTTAGATTCCACTACTCTTAATCTATATTGTTTTCCTAAATACTTAATGCTTTCTCCACTAACTAACTCTTTTTCTTGTTTTTCCTTAACTTCATGAGCCTTAAAATATTTGACTTGTTTAATTATCCAGCTTGCTTTTCTTGATATGAAACCTTCAATAAATTCCAAAGGTACTTCTTTTTTGGCTGTTACAACCACATCCCCATTAACCCTGATATTTAAATTTACATTCTTTACTTTTTTTCTCTCTACTTTAAACTTTATTATATCTTCACCATAGGCTACTTCGTATGTGTTCATTCTTAATCACCTAATACCTTTTTAATGCAATAGTTTTAACTCTTTCAATTATTTTATCAATATCATCGAAAGGTATTTCAATTCCAGTTCTATTAGTATATTCATATAAAATATCATCTATTTCTTGAGCTATTTTATTATGAACATCTATATTGTCATGCCAATCAACTTTGCTATTTTCTTTTATTACATCATCTATTTCAACAGATAAAGTTGCTAAATCATCTGAAGCTCCATATTCGATACCACTCTCTTTAATTACTTCATTCACTACTCCATAGAAAGCTTGTGCATTTTCATTATATTTTATTGTATCTGGATAGTTAGTATCATCCTTCTTTTCCCTATACTTTTTCATTATATCTTCCATATTACTTAAGTAATCAGCTTCTGATATTCTTTTATTCTTATAGTCTTCTAAAACTTTCTCAATTCTTTCAGAAAACTTTTTATAGTAAACAGGATTTTCTTCCCATTTCTCACTAATGCTTTTTCCAAGTCTTGTTCTAATAGTATCAGCTTTTGACCTCTTATTATCTATTCTTTTTACTTCCTCATCAAAAGCCTTCTCATCTAAAATATCTACTGGCTTAGTAATTCTCATCATACCTTCTGCAGCTATATAATTATCTATAAGTTTTTGCATTCTAGCTTCATATTCTTTATGGTCAATAGTATCTGAGTATCTTCTTTTTACTGACTCTCTTAACTTTTGATAAAATTTAAATATTTTTTTATGATTGTCTATTTCCTCTTTACCTAAAGAGTTATATATTTTTTCTGATTCTAATGCTATAGATAAGTTTCTTCCATAATTACTTAAAATATCATAAAACTCTTCTCTTAATTTATCATCAGCTAGGAATACTTCAAATTCTTCCATATCATCTTTGTTTTTTATACTAATAAAGAAGCTTACAAGTTCACTATAGTATTGTCTTAAATTACCTATTATCACGATAACATCATGTATAGCTCCTTTTAAATCTTTTCCTTCAAAATTTTCAAGACCTGAGCCACTATACATCTCCATAGCATCATCTAGTTTTTTTATCAATCCTCTATAATCAATAATATATCCATAATCTTTTCCTTCATATAGTCGATTAACTCTAGCTATAGCTTGAAGTAATGTATGTTCTTTCATTTCCTTATCAATATAAAGAATAGCTGCTCTTGGAGCATCAAAACCTGTTAGTAATTTATCTACAACTATTAATATATCTATATCACCATGTATAAATTCTTCTTTTAATGTCTCTTCATAGCTTACAGGATCTCCATATTTTTTCATCATTTCATTCCAGAAGTTAATTATTATATCATCAACTGGTCCATCTATAGAATCATGTCCTTCTCTCCTATCTGGTGGTGACATTACTACTCCAACATTTAAATCATTAAGGTCTTCAAAAGCTCTTAAATATTTAATTGCTTCTGTTCTACTATTAGTAGCAAGCATAGCTGTAAAAGGCGAATCTTGACTTTTATAGTTATTCATAAAATGCTCATTTATATCAAAAGCTATTAGACTTATTCTTTGATCACTTGATGCAACTTTCTCAAATTGGCTCCACTTTTTCATTACTATATCTTTTTGAGTATCATTTAAATTTCTTGTAATAATATCAAGTTGTAAATCAATAGCCTTCTTATTAACAGTTTGTTCTACCATTTTCCCTTCATATAAAAGTGGTACAATAGCTTTATCATCAACACCATCAGCTATAGTGTATTTATGAATTAACTTGTTTCCAAATTTCTTCACAGTACTTTTTTGCTTTTTCATAAGTGGCGTACCTGTAAATCCCAAATAGCAAGCATTAGGAAATACATTTTTCATTTTTATGTTTAATTCTTTATACTGACTTCTATGTGATTCATCTACAAGAACAAAAATATCTCTAGTTTCAAGTTTAGTTCCTTTGTTTGAAGCTGTATCAAATTTATGAACCAACGTTGTTATTATATCTGCTTCATCATCTTCTATTAACTTTATTAAGTGATTACCTGTTGCTGCTTTTATTGCTTTTAATCTTGTATGATTAAATGTTCTATTTATTTGCTTGTCTAAATCTACTCTATCTGTAACAACTATAACCTTAGGATTTAATTTACTAAGTTCACTTAAAATATATTTAGCAACCATAACCATAGTTAATGATTTTCCTGAACCTTGTGTATGCCAAATAACCCCTGACTGTCTATTTCCGAATTGATCTTTTTCTTCTATGGTCTTCATTATTTCTTTTACAGCAAAATATTGTTGATATCTGCATATCTTCTTTACGTCTTTATCAAATAAAATAAAATACTTAATTAACTCTATTACTCTTTGAGGATTGAATAATGATATAATATTTTTATCTTGGTTAGTAGGTATCCTTCCAATTACAGCTTTACTTAGTTCTTCTTCTATCCAAGCATTATCTTGTTCCTTCCAAACACTCCAGAACTTTTTAGGCGTACTACATGTAGCATATTTAGTTTCATTTTTATTAGTAGCCATAACTATTTGTATAAACTTGAATAACTGTGGAATATATTCTTTCTTTTGATTTCTAATCATTTGGCTAATGCCTTGTTCAATTGAAATAGAACAACTCTTACATTCAATTACACCAAAAGGAATTCCATTAATAAATAAAACTAAATCCGGTCTAGCAGTATTTTTCCCATCTTCACTTTCAACAGTAAATTCTTCTACAACATAGAAATCATTATTCTCTATATTATGCCAATCAATAAAATTAATAGTAAAACTTCGCTTAGTTCCATCCTCTAAAGTTTCCGGGTAACTTCTTCCTAAAAGCAGTGTGTTAAATATTTTTTCATTTGTCTTAACTAATCCATCAATTAATAATTCATCTAAATCATTTATTGCAGAATTAATATTCTTTTCACTAAACTTGTACTTTTTCCCTTTATAATCAAATGAGTTTAATTCATTTAACTTAGCTTTTAGTATTGATTTTAACAATACATTATAAAGATTACCTCTTAAGCTCTCTGCATACTTAGAATCTATATTTATATAACCTAGCTTTTCTAAAACTTCTATTGCAGGTTTTTGACTTATATTAATTTCATCAAACTTCTTATTATCCATATCTTCTCCCCATAAGTAAGAATCCAAACTTTGGTTTGGTTATTCTAACTTACTTCTCATAAAATGAGAAGTTTCCTTTAAATTATTTCCTATATATTAAATTTAAAATCTATCTATAAAAGTTAAAACAGATAATATTGATATTATTAATTGTTTTAACTTAGTTAGTCACATTTAACTCTAACTATTCCTGTTAATAGTAACTGCATAAGACCCTTCTTCTGTTCTTTTAATAGTTTAATTTCTTTTTTTAATAAATTTATTTCTCTAGAACTTACATCTAATATTTTTCCTATTTCTTTCTGCTCTTCAATAGTTGGCAATTTTACTTTAGTTGATAATAATCCCTTCAAATCTAGATTTCTTCTTACAACACTCGCCCCTTGCTCAGAATTTAAGCTATATAAATTCATCATATAAGTACTTTTAACAAAATATTTCATAAAACTTACATCAATAAATTCTTCATTTAAATAAAACACCTTACATGCTGGAGACACTATTCCAACTTCATAATTATCAAGAATATCAATGCTTCCCATCCATAAATTCATAGTACTAAATACTAAATTATTTTTTCTTACTACCTTATATCCAATATTATCCTCACTTGCAATTTGTCTATTAAAGTATTCACTTTGAAGAAAAACACCATCTTTAGTTACTGATAATATATCATACTGATTATTTATAGTACTTCGTTCTTTGGATTCCTCAATTAATTTATCTAGTCTAACCTTATTCCATTCTTCATTAAATCCCTTTAATCTAACTTTCCCTGTTAATAATCTTTCTAGCATACCTTTTTTTTGCTTTTTCTTTTCTTGTAGAAGTTTTTCTTTTAATTCTATAGCTTTATCCCAACACTCTATTACCAATAAAATTTCTTTTTGCTCATTTATCGGAGGTAAACTTAATTGCAACTTTTTTAAACTTTCTAAGTCAATTCCTTTAACTGTTGATCCACCCCCTGCATACTCTATTTGCTCCGCTTTTGACTTATACCAGTACATCAAGTACTTTACATCCAACATATTTTCATTTGGATAGATAGCTTTTAAATCTTGATTTATAGCCATAGGAACTGTATTGATAAATCCCCTTCCCAACCCCATTCTCGTAGATATAATGAATTTATCTCTATCAATTAACTTCGCACTACTATTACTTATAGCCTCCTCAGTAATATACTCTATAGTATCACTTTTATAGTTTAAATCTTTTAAATCTTTAACAGTTGCCCATGGTATATTACCTGTATAATAATCAGCAAATTCTCTTGATGGAGTTCCTCCACCAACAATTTTATTTACTACTTCACCTAATTTTACATAACTCCAATCACTTGGAAAAATATCTTTCTTGTATTTATTATATCCTTTAGGTTTACTCCCTGTTTTTATAAGTTTTATCTTCTCTATAATCTCAATATTCATCATCATCACCATCTTTCTTTATTCTTCTCTTTTTATCTATGTTACTTTAGCACTCTTTTCTCACGTTAATAAATCCTTTATCATTGTTCACCTTAGTTCTTCTATTGTTTTCTTAAAATTACTGTATTAACTAATTTCCTTGTTGCATTGCTGTATCTCTGACATACACACCTCCAAATATTAATTTAATCCTAACTCTTCTAAGTATCTTGCCATTTGCTTTTCAACTTCCTCAAGTTCTGCTTTAATATTTAATATATTTTTTGATACAGCATCCATATCAACCATTTCTTCTTCTTCAAATGTATCAACATATCTTGGAATGTTTAAATTGTAATCATTATCTTTAACCTCTTCAATAGAGGCTACATAACTATACTTATCTACAGTTTCATAATTATCATAAACGCTTTCAATTTCTTTTAAATCTTCTTCTCTTAATTTATTTTGATTCTTACCTTTTTCATAATGCCCTTCTCCTGAAGCATCAATAAATAATATATCATTTCTAGTTCTATTCTTTTTAAATATTAATATTACAGCTGGTATTCCTGTTCCATAGAATAAGTTTTCTGGTAGTCCTATTACTGCATCAAGTAAATTTAAATCTATTATTTGTTTTCTTATTTTACCTTCACTAGCACCTCTAAATAATACTCCATGTGGTAGAACAACACCCATTCTGCCTTCTTCAGCTAAGGAATATAACATATGTTGAATAAATGCAAAATCACCTTTACTTGATGGTGGTACTCCCCATTCAAATCTTCTATATGGATCTAAAGCACTTTCCATTTTAAATTTTTTGTCATCTGCTTCTGCTCCTGCAAATCCCATAGCCCATTTATCTAAGGAGAATGGAGGATTAGCTACAACAACTTGAAACTTCATTAACTTTCCGTCTTCTAAATGAAGTGGATTAGCTAATGTATCACCATTTTCAATCTTCGCATCATCTATACCATGTAAGAACATATTCATCTTACAAAGAGCTTGTGTTTGACCATTTCTCTCTTGACCATAAATTTGTACTTTTCCACTTGTAACTTTCTTAGAAGCTCTAATTAAAAGAGAACCAGATCCACATGTTGGATCGTAAATTCTATCATTTTCTTGTGGTTTAACTAATCTTGAAAGTAATTCTGAAACCATTGAAGGAGTAAAGAACTCTCCCCCCTTCTTACCAGCATCAGATGCAAATTGAGCTATCATATATTCATAAGCATCACCAATAACATCATTTCCATCTAACATACTTGGTCTTAAGTCTAAATTTTTAAAATCATTTAAAAGTGTTTTTAATATTGCATTTCTATCAGCTTCTCTTCCTAAAATAACTTCTGAATTAAAATCTATGTTTCTAAAAACTCCTCTTAGCTTTGATTTGTTAGTTTCTTCAATATGTTCTAGAGCTTTATTAATTATTTCTCCTATATTATTTAAATTTCTTTCTTCATATAAATAATCAAAAGTTGATTTTTCATCTAATATAAATCTTTCTCTGCTTAAAGCTCTTTTAATTCTTTCTTCATTGCCATTATATTTTTCTGAGTATTCTTCATAATGTTCTTTATATACATCACTTAAATACTTAATGAATAACATAACTAATATATAATCTTTATATAAAGATGAGTCTATTTTCCCTCTAAATGTATCAGCCGCCCTCCATAGAGTTGCATTAATTTGTTCTTGTGTAGTTTTTGATATCATGATATTCCTCCAAATTTATTCAAACATTTTTTTCATAATTGCTTTATGGAATTTTTCCTTTTCTTTCATTAATTCCATTAATAATTTCTTTTCTTTTATAACCAATGAATTCATCTTAATAATATTTTTTTGTTTTTCTATTGTAAATTTAGGTATATTTATATCTTTAAAGGTACTAGTTTTCACCATAGGAATTGCACTTCCTATGGTATCTGCCGCAAGTTGCCTTTTACATTTTTCACTATTTAAAAATATAGCTATAAATTCAGTTAATATGTTATCACTCTTATTTCTAATAATGGCAAACAATGATGGAATGACCATATTCTCTAATTCCTTTGTAATATATACTGCTGTATTAGGAGAACTTAATCTTATAATAACATCCCCTTCTTTAGTTAAATATTGCTCGTTAATTCTATCTTCACTTATAAAATCATCTAAATAATCGTCCTCTATATATCCATTTTCATTAAAGCTTTTTAACGTAAGGAGTTCATATCCGAACCCCTCATTACCTGAAGCTTTTTTTCTTGCTAATACTAATCCTGTACTAACATCTGCAATTTTATCTAACCTCAAATTATCACCTCTCTACTTCATATATTCAGCTGCATATACTGTAGGATTTATTTCTTTAGGTGTTACTAAAATTGGCCACCAAAATGGAGTTCCACTCCATCCATTTTCTTTCTTACCTGTATTTTTTACTAATATTATAGCTGGATCTTTTATAGCTAATTTTTTTGCTGGTCTACCATCTGTAATACCATTATCCGGAGCATTCATTATTCTTCCTGCAATAGGTGTTTCCTTCTTAGCTTCTTTTCCTTCTCTTACAACTAAATGCACATCTCCATGAGATAGATAATTAATTAGAGATACCATAGCTTCTCTATTAACAGTATAATTATTATCTAAATCAATTGTATCATATATTAAATTTACTATTTCACATGCTACTCCCTTACTTACAGTAAATTCAGATTGCTTTTTATGTTGAGGATTTTCTCTTAAAATAATCTTATCTATTTTATTAACTATTGATGAAATTTTACTTTTGCTCTTCGGAGTAAATCCTATTGGTAACATTCTTTTATGTTCTTTCAATATTTGAGTTTTACTTACCATTATTTTATTCGGTGAACATGGTATAATCTTACCCATTTCATCACGTCTAATAAATATAACTCCATCACTATTTCTTCTTTCTTCAAAATCTTTTCTTAACGCTGAATCGAATTCATTTATCTTGGCCATTTGATTATATAACTTTTCAGTAGTATATAATCTCGTTACAGCTAAATCTTTTGGCTTCCTATATCCGAACATTCTTGCATGCTGAAGTACTGTATCTTGTTGCATTTTTTGTGGTCTCCTACCATAAACAAATCCTATAAGATTTGCTATAGTTATACCTCTATCAAGTATCTGCCCGCCCACAAAAATATTAAGTGGAGTTCTTAACTCCAATTGACCTCTTTCATCAAGCATATCTTTCACTTCATTCTCTGAATTTACCACTGAAATATTTATTCTTTCAGTTATTGCAATGTGTACTTCTCTAATTAAAGTATCTATGTCAACAGTATTGAACTTATATGCCTTAATACTTTCATTTAACTCTTCATAAGATTCTATTATTAGCTTATCTAATGTTTCTTTATCGTTCTCTATTAATTCTTGAAGCTTTTCAACAAGCCTAAAAATAATATCAGCTTGTCTTGTATGAGAGCTTGTTGCTATCTCTGTATGAATAATTAAGCTATACCTATTTCCTTCATCAAATTCATCTCCCCCATTTTGAATTAATCTTATCGTTCCACCTACAATAAAATTAATAATAGCCTTTCTAATTCCACTAACTTTTTTATCAGTTAATATATTTTCATCCTTAAATACTCTTCCATCACTCTTTTTCAATATTTCAAATTCTTTTTCTGCTATTTCATAATATAAATATTTCGCTAAAGGATTTTCATCATGATTAAAATAATAATCTCCACCTATATATCCATCCCCTGATGGCACTAAAACAGTATGAGCAGGCTTTATAGGGCAAATATCTTCCCCTAACTGAAAAGTTTCAGGTTGTAAATATAAAGAATATGGTGTTGCTGTTACTTGAATAAATCTACATTCATCTAATGTTCCTCTTATTTCATTAATATCAGCTGCTATTCTTCTAATATCAAAAACTTCATTTTTCTTTTCAAAACCAACACTTGCAAAATCAGCCTCATCATCAATTATCATGCATTTTTTATTACTTTTTAAAGGATAATCTTCAATAAAATTTTTAAATCTTATAAGATTATTCTTCTCTTTTTTCACTATAATAATCATTTTTTGCTTTAATTCAAATGGCTGAAGATTTGTAGGTAAAGACATAATATCATATATTCTTACTCTTTCTCCTTTAAACTCATATTTCATTCTTGCTAATGTTTGTTGTGATAATGCATTAGTTCCTTTAGTTAGGACAATTGCTAAATCATATCCATTATCAAAACCTAAGGCAATTGTTCCTATAAATGTTTTTGTCTTACCACTTTGAATTTTTCCTAACATCATTAAAGGTTCTTTTTTTAACCCTTCAAGTACTTCTATACTTTCCTCAATACATCTTTTTTGTTCCTCAGTATATTCACCCGCATCTAATCTTTTCTTATAAAATTGTCCTTCTAAATTCATATCCCCCCCATTTATTTTGTACTAATAAACAAATAACTTATAGGTATATATTACCATTTTAAATTTCCCTTGTCAATATTTTTTTGTACTAGATTATAAATAATATATGTCTATTGGTATAAAAAGGACTTCTAATTTAATAGAAATCCTTATATATATTCTGATTACACATTATATTCACTTTAATTTTCTTTTGATTTATTAATTTTTATTCTCTAAATATCTCATGTTTACTCTTAGATATTATCTTAGTAGTATAACTTTATAATATACTTCACCCTTATATATTTTCTCATTATTAATATATAATATTTTTAATTAACTTCTATATATTCTTATCTTTTAAAAACAAGTCTCTTAATAATAATTATACACTTATAGATAACTATATATTTTTATATTATTAATTATGTTTGTTAATAATCTAAATTTCTATAGACAAATTTGTCTATAGAATATCTTTATTATATATCTGTATAATATTTTTGAAGGAGAGTGCTCAAAGATATGAAAGAAATAGGTAATAGATTGAAAAAACTTAGAAATGAAAAAAACTTATCACAAGATGAATTAGCAACAAATATTGGATGCTCTAGCCAAGCAATATATAGGTATGAGAATAATCGTAGTCTAATCAATACTACAACTCTAATAGATTTAGCATTATATTTTAATGTAACTACCGATTATTTGCTAGGTCTAAGTAACAGTAAAAATACTGTTGATTCTGAAGATAATAAATCTTATTTGTACAATATAATATTAGGTTCAAAATGCAACTCACCTCTTGTAGATAAATCTTACTATTGGATATCTAAAGATTCAGATACCATAGGTGGACAAACTTCTTGGGCAGGCTTTACTGCTGATGGAAAGGAAATAAGAAAACTTCGCGAAGTTATTCCTGATAAGTCTATTAAACTATGTTCTTCAGTTTATGGTAGACCTATGGTAATAAATACAAAAGAAGAAGCTATTGCTTTTAGTATTATAGGTGGTCATGCAATAATTGAATCGTCTATATGCAAAGAACATTTACCTGAATTTCTTGAACCTTTTACAGTTTAATTTAAACATATTAGTTAATATTTCTATACAATTGAACGAAGATATATAAATATGCTTAAATTCCCAAAATATTTTATATTAATTTTTTACCAAAATAGGATAGGCTTTTAAAGCCTATCCTATAAATATTTTAAAATAATTTATATTATCTATATATAGAATTTCCTATTATCTAATAAAATTAACTACCATAATTTTTTTATAATAGAAGTAACACTATAACAAATATTGTAACTAGATATCTTATTTCACTTAAACTTATTATATTTTTTATTTACTGCATTTAATAATATTATACTTTAATAACATTTAATTGTAATTGCTTTAATTCTCTAATTAATCTTAAATTATCTTCATAAATAATTAATTGCTCTAGCTTACAATCATGCAATTCACAAATTTTCTCAATATCATTCTTCAAATTTATTTTACTACTAAAAACTATATACTTAAATAACCTGGTAATATTATAATATTTCAAAATTGATCTTACTCTAGTCTCATCTGCACTCGTCCATAATATACAATCATTTTTATTTAGAGATTTAAGTATTCCTATTAATAAATCATTTAACTTTGTCATTTGTATATTATTAATAAAATACTCTTTTTTTAGATCTGCTATTCTATTTTTTTGAACATTACTAATATTAGGGTATTTTTCAAACACAATCTCCCTTGTAACTCTTTTATAATTATCTATAGGAGGTAAACCCATATATTTTAATGCATAATTATATGACTCATTATTTAATAAATCTGTATATATAAGAGTGTTATCTAAATCAAATACATATTTTTTATTCATCATCATAAAAGTTTTAACTGTTGATTTTTACAGAAATTATCTAAAATCAAATTATTATTCTTTAAAGACTTAATATTAATTATCGAACTAGCCTGTAAAATTTTCACATCACATGTTCCCTTATTCAAAAGTAAATCCTTATTTAAAGAAAACTTTTTATTGTTCTCATCTGTTTTACTATTATAAATAACATATCTGTCTATTTCATATTTTTTAGCAGCCTCCATTGCATGTCGTGACCCACTATCTCCTTCCCCTTTTCTATAACTAGCTATTAATATAATTGCTTTAGAAAACATAGCTTGCAATCTATCTCTTTCGATAAATCTATTAACTGCTTCAAATCTACTTTTCGGTTCTTTGTAGTATTCAGAAATTAATAATCCACCCTTTTTTACTATATCTTCTGCAAGTTTTTTATTTTCTGCAGGATATATTTTACTTATTGGTGATGGTAAAATTGCTATTGTTTTCCCGTTCATTTCTAAGCAAGATTTATGTGCAATTGAATCACATCCAGCTGCTAATCCACTTACTATAATCAAATCATTTTCTGTAAGTTTATTAACTACATCTAATTCTCTTTTTGCTATTTTTTCATCAGGATCGGTTAAACCTATTACTGCAACATTTTTATTCAGATCATTTAGTAATTTTATATTTCCCTTATAAAACAATAGATATGGCTTATCTCCATTATTTTTAACTTTTTTATTAATTACTGGAAATTGTTTATCATATACTGAAATTATACCTTCTTCAGTATCATCTGAATCTGTTAATTTAAGTTTTATTTTTTCTAAAATCTCTAAGAAATCGCTTCTTTTTGATATTTCTTTTTCAAACTTATCTACAGTATCAAATTCCTTCCAGAATTGTGCATTGCTCTTTATAATTCCATACTCTTTTGCTGCAAGTACTTTTATTGCTATATCTGTATATTTCATTAAATCCTCCTTGTATATCCAATTGAATAATAAATAACATTTCTTGCTCCATTATCAAATAATGCTTGTATACAATCCTCATCTATATTAACATTTTTTGTATATATATCATCAATAAGTATAATATCCATTGCTTCTATTCTACTTTTTTCAATGCTACAAGTATCAATAGTTATTCCCTTATAAGGTTCCTTGCCATCATTTTCAATTATTCCGTCTCTCGAAGCCTTAGATAAATGAGTTGTATAAGTATTTTTTATTCTGATAATGTAATTTGTACCATCAATTACTCCATTTATTTTGTTAGCTGCAATACTGACAGCATTCTTAAAATACAGTTGTTTATCATAATATGAATTTAATACTTTTGCTCTAGGAACACAAATACATACACATTTATATAAATTATTTTCTTGAATTATGCAGGGTATATCTTGCATTAAAATTCTTATAACCATATCCCTTGCGTTTATTAAATTAGTTATATTTTCGCTATTAAAAGTGTTTTTTAAAACGTTTATAAAATTAGGATTATCTTTTTGTTTGTACCCAGTATATACTTGATGAAAGTATCCTAGTGTATCTTTTTTTGTTAAAAAATAATTTTTTTTAATTATAAATCTCTCCATTTTTCTCCCTCGTATTTCTCAATAATATATTCTCCTAAACCCACTTTATAATATTTCAAAATTTGTAATATTATTCTAATTTATTATATCATCAAAATTAAATATCTTTAACAAAAATTTTTATTTATACTAATATATACAAATTTATTTTTTTACTAAAATCAAATAAAAGGCATATTAAAAATATACCTTTATTCTAATATTCATTTTAAACATTCTTTTTTTTCTTAATTCCAACTTAGTTAGTATATATTTTTACTAAAATACCTATCCCCTCTATCAAGTAAAATAGTGATTATATTACCTCTGTCTATTTTCTCTGCTAATTTTATTGCTGCTAAAGCTGCTCCAGATGAGCTTCCTACTAGAAGTCCTTCCTTTAGTGCTATTAGCTTTACCATATCGTATGCTCCTTTATCTGAAACCTTTATAACATCATCTACTAATTCCATATACATTGTATTTGCAAGTAGGATACTTAGTATCCCACTAATACCCCCGGGCATAATATCTTATAATTTAATATTGTAATATATCTATTTTCATCTTAGTTCCAATTGTTCCTTCTACAATTCTATCTATAATTTCACTTTTCTTATTTCTACTCTTAATGTATACATTCCCTTGCTTAGCTATTTTCTTTAAATCTATTACGTTAAATTTATTTAAATATTCTAATGCCTCATCTTTATTTGAATATGAATATATCTTATTTATTACTTCTTCTACCTTTTCTTCTGTGTTATTTATCTTCTTTCCTTTTAGCTTTTTTTCTTTATCTATTAAAGTTATTTTCTTTTCTCCTTTAATTAATGAATTTATATCTTCGTCTTTAAGTCTTAATATAAAATCAAAAGCTAACTTATTTACTAAAAGTATCTCCTTCTTATTCATATCATTTTACCTCTCTTAAAAACTCATTTTTAAACTCTTCAAAATCAATATCTATACAAGATTTCTTTTTATTAATGCTATTTAAAACAAAAGGAATTGAAATGCTATTATCTATTTCATTATCGTTGCTTCTAATACTACTATTGAAGGCTTTAACTCCTTTAATTTTCTTAACCTCTTGTAGATACTGATAATGCAAACTCTTAGGTTTACCATTTATTATCTTAACCATAGTTGGTAGCAATCCTAAATTTTTAACATCCATTTTATTAAAATCTCTAAGATCAAACTCATCTATTCCTTTTGAAACTTCATCTCTTAACTTTTCAATATGCTCATATAGTGTAGGTGCACCTACTGTAGATAGATAATCTAACTTTGTTGGTATCAAATAATAATCTGAAGCATAAATTGCATTTTGTGTTATTAGATCAAAACTTGGTTGACAATCTAATAATACAAAATCATACTCCCCATCAATAGTCATTATTTCATTCTTTAATCTTGATATGCAATTTAATCGATTCCTCGTAAGATTTCTTCTCCAAGGACCTTTTATAGTACGAGCTAAATCTATCTGTATCTCATATAAATCAGTACTAGATGGAAGTAATCCTATAGCTTGTCCTCCATTTTTTACAATAATATTATTAGCCTTTAAATCTTTAGTAATATAATTCTTTATGGTATCTTTATTATTATTATTAATTAATGTATTAAAGAAAGTTTTTATGGTTTTATCTTTTTTATAAGCTTTTTTCCAAACCTCAACATCTATATAAGAAAATGTTAAACTAGCTTGTGGATCTAAATCTACTAATAGCACTTTATATCCTTCTAAAGCTAATAAAGCACCTAAATTAGATACAACCGTACTCTTACCCACTCCTCCTTTGTAATTTACAATAGAAATAACTTTCAAAATAAATTCCCCTTTTACATACTTACTTTCTATATATACTATTGTAATTTTTAATTAATCCATAAACTATTTGAATAACTCATTTTAAATTTACTTAAAAAACAAACTAGCAACTATTTTAAACTAGTTGCTAGCTTATCTTTTATTATAATCTCATATCATCTTTTAAAGTTCTGTGTACTTTTTACTTGTTCCCTTAGCTTTTTCCACTGGGTATTTCTTTTCATTCTTATCCATTTTATTATTAATTATATCTTCTATATTAACACCTAGAGAATCCACCATATGTAAGCAGTAAACCATAACATCTGCCAGTTCATCACATACCTCTTCTTTATCATAATTATCATCCCAAAGGAAATGCTCTAACAATTCCCCTGACTCAATGCTTATTGCCTTAGCTAAATTAGCTGGTGTATGAAATTGGTCCCATTCTCTATCTTCTCTAAATTTTCTTATCCTACTTTTTAATGCTTCCATTATATGTTCTCCCTTATGCCCTTGTATTTCTTTGTAACCTCAACTCATTATGTAACCATTACTAGATTTTTCGAATATTTATATATATTTTTTATACTATAATATGGCTCCATGCTATTCCTGCTTTTATTTTTCTTACTTGCGAATCGCTTATATTGAAAATTTCTCCTATTTCTACGGATGTCATTCCAGTATGTATAGCTAAATATTTTATTTCTTTAGCTTCTTCTTCAGTTAGTTTTACCCTATTATGCTTCTCACCTTTTTTACATTCAGATAGATGCTTTTTATGTTCTTCACTAAAGCCCATTACATTTCTTTGATAATTTAAAGTTGGTTTGAGTTTTTCTATATATTCCTTTGATTTTTCTCTTAAATTCATTTTTTCTCCAACTTCTAATATATCTATATTTATACCCGCATCTCCTATGGCATCATATGCATTTTGTAACTTTTTATTAGCACCTTTTCTATTTTCAAGTTGAATTAATATTGTTGTAAAAGCACCTACTATTGAATTACCATATGTTATAAATGAATCATTTCCTAGATTAATTTTAATTATTCCACTTGAATTAAGTAAATCTATATTCTTATAATCATCTAAATTATTTATATATTCTTTATAACTTCTCATTCCATCCCTCTTATCCTTATATAGTATATTAAAATTATTTCTATTAGATTAAAAATAAAGAAGAAATATAATGAAAATCTAATATCTCATCTTCAAAGATATCTAATAAGAATTCTAGTACTGCTTCAGAATTATTACCTATAATTCTTGAAAAAATTACAATATAGTCTTTTAGATCTTCAATGCTAATTTCTTTATTTTCATTAATACAGTAATTTAATAATACAGCATGTCTTATAAATAAATACTCCAGTATAATTATTTCCAAGGAAATAATCATCTCTTCTAAATCATCACTAACACAGCTACTTAAAACCTTTGATACAATGCAGTTTTCCATTAAAGGATCATATTCTTTAAATAAATCCTTAACTTCTCTCCAAGACTTAAAAATACTTTCTATATTGTTTTCTTCTGCAAATTTATAAATATCTGTTAAAGCCTCCTTAAAAAGAGCAACACTTCTGTAATTTTCTATTATATCTATAAATAATGAATTTATTTCTTTTAAAGATTTTACCTTATCTTTATTATTATATTCTCTAAATTCATTTAATTTTTCTTTTATATATTTTTTAGATTTATAATTCTCTAAAAGCTCTATTAAGTCTTCATAATCTAAATCATCACTATTAAGAATATTAAAAAGTATATTGTAAGAAAGAATAAGCTTATTTTCTAAAGTTATATCTTCCTTTTGAAGTATATTAACTAAAGCTTCTCTTATTTGTAATGAACCTAAATCTTCAATATAAGATAAAGCTTCATTAGACTCTATATAAATCTTTTCCTTCATTTTGCTAATTATATTAACCACTTCAGGACATGAGCATGATAAAGTCATCTCTTTTACATCTTCAAAATTATTTTCTATTCTAGGAAAGCTTTTACAAGTTGAAGATAAATATTCTTCACCATGATTTATAACTATATTGCATAAGCCTTCTTCACTTAATAAAGGACATACTCCCTTTGTTTCTTTTTTTATTAAGTAACTATTTTCTCCATTACTTTTTATAAATCTTACATTATCTAAAAGATAATTCAGTTCACTCTTTTCTTTCCACTTGTTGTAGGTGTTAGTATCTACATTTATATCCCAGCCCTTACAACAGGTGAATTTGCATTTATCTGCTATACACTTAAATTTATCATATTCTTTTATCTTTAAAATATTATCTATTTTCTTCATATAATAACTCCAACTTTCTCTTTAGTTTTAGTATAGTTCCTTTAGCTTTAGTCATTAGATACTAGCTCTTTAACTTCAATAAATGGATTTCTATATCTATTTTTCTTTAAAGTTGAATTACCAATATTTATAGCTTCCTTAGGACATATATTTATACATGCCATACAGTCTGTACAATTTCCTAACCATGTTGGCTTATTATTTATCATTTTAATATTATCTACCGGGCAAATTATTTTACACATTTCACAGACTATACATTTATCATTAACATTAAATCCTTTATCTTTATTCTTGAATAAGTTTTTCCATCCATTATATATTAATTTCTTACTAGCCTTATAATCCACAGTCTTTATTTCTTGATTTTTAATACTGTTAATAAAATTATCTATTATACCTTCATTTAACTTTATAGCTTTAAGCGCTCTTTCCTTTGTTGGATTTTTCCCTGCCCTTGTATAATTTGAAATATATTTTACACATAAGTAATTACTAAGACTACCCTTATCCCCTAAGACTTCATTAATGTGAGGAAAACTTATTTTAGCTTTTCCCCCTCCAGTAACTCCTACTGCAAAAATATATGATTTTTCCTTTATATGTAATTTAGATATAAAATCTTCTACTACTATAGGTAATGAGCCACAATGTATTGGATATACAAAGCCTATTAGATTATCTTCTACATTAAAATCCTCTTCTTTTAAAGCCTTTGGTATAGAGATTAACTCACAATTTTCTACTGATTCTTTGATTTTTTTAGCTACATATAATGAATTCCCTGTGGATGTAAAATAATAAATTCTCATTTTGCCTCTCCCTTTATCTATTTACTATAATTTTAATTTTAAATGAAATATATAAATTTGCAATTAAGTTATATATAAAAGGTAATACATATTATTCTTTTCTTTCGGATAATCAAGAAAAAACACTTCATATCTTTTGACATATCCATTAAATATATGTATAATATAGCTTGTTTACGAACTATAAATTTATATTTATAAAAATAATTCGTATAAAAGAGGTAAAAATGGATAAAGTATTTGATTATGAAGATATACAATTAATACCAGGAAAATGTATAGTAAACAGTCGTTCTGAATGTGATACATCTATAACTTTTGGAGGGAGAACCTTCAAGTTACCTGTAGTTCCTGCAAATATGCAAACTATTATAGATGAAAAAATTGCAACTTATCTAGCTGAAAATGGATACTTTTATATAATGCACCGTTTCAAGCCAGAGCAAAGAATAGCTTTTATTAAAGATATGAAAGAGAGAAACTTATATTCTTCTATAAGTGTTGGAGTTAAAGAGGAAGAATATGCCTTTATTGAAGAATTAAAAGCAGAAAATCTTTCTCCTGAATATATAACAATTGATATTGCACATGGACATTCTAATGCAGTTATTAATATGATTAAGCACATTAAAAAGCATTTACCAGAAAGTTTTGTTATTGCAGGAAATGTTGGAACACCTGAAGCAGTAAAGGAGCTTGAAACTGCTGGTGCAGATGCTACAAAGGTAGGAATTGGTCCTGGAAAAGTATGTATCACTAAAATTAAGACAGGCTTTGGTACAGGTGGTTGGCAATTAGCTGCTCTTCGTTGGTGTGCAAGAGCTGCAACTAAACCAATTATTGCAGATGGAGGTATTCGTACTCATGGAGATATAGCTAAATCAATTAGATTTGGTGCTTCTATGGTTATGATAGGTTCACTATTTGCTGGACATGAAGAATCCCCTGGGGAAACTATTGAAAAAGACGGAAAGATTTATAAGGAATACTTTGGTTCTGCTTCTGAATTCCAAAAGGGTGAAAGAAGAAATGTTGAAGGTAAGAAAATGTTTGTAGACTATAAAGGTTCTTTAAAAGATACCTTAATTGAAATGCAACAAGACCTTCAATCATCTATTTCTTATGCAGGTGGTAAAAAGTTAGAGGCAATAAGAACTGTTGATTATGTAGTTGTTAAAAATTCAATTTTTAATGGTGATAAAGTATATTAAAATTACTTAGTCAAAAAAATCTACTGCTAATTTAAATATTAACAGTAGATTTTTTTTATATTACATTTAATATTATTATAATTTAATTTTTATTATAATTTATCTTATTATCAACTTTTTCAAATTCATCATTTCCTATATTACCAAATAATTGTTTTGTCTTCTTTTTAGCCTTTTCTTTAGTTTCATCTGTTAGATATATTGCAACAACTCCTAATGCAAGCATTATTGTAGCTAAATCATCACTATAACCTGCTACTGGTACTGCATCTAAAATTAAATCTAATGGTGTTATAAAATATCCTAAGGCTCCTACTATAGTTACCTTAGCTTTAGCTGGAACATTGGGATCCTTTAAAGAATAAAACAATAGTAATACTGCATATACAACTGATGCTCCTGCCTTAGAAAAATTCTTTTTTATCTTGTCCACTAATTTCTTTTCTGTATATTCTTCTTTATATTTATCTTCAACTAGCATTTCTTCATATGCTTTATTATTCATACTAATTCCTCTTTTCTTTTTAGTATCTACAATACATAATAAAAAATGTATTTATTTTACTCATATCATTCCTTAATATATATTGCAAGATTATTAAGAGTTTTAAGTTTTCTTAAGATATTAAGATTAGTTTTTATAATTATATCCAT